>NZ_CAWNBB010000030.1:0-103113 GCF_963872585.1 Vibrio sp. 10N.222.47.A9
GATATCATTTAAGATATCTAAATAATGGTGCGGTCGGAGAGACTTGAACTCTCACACCTCTCGGCGCCAGAACCTAAATCTGGTGCGTCTACCAATTCCGCCACGACCGCAGCAAAGCTTTTACTCTAGCGAAGAGTATAGTTAAGAAGACTTATGGTTTGTCTAAGTAACGTTGTTTGTTCTTCTTTCATAAAGAAAGAATGGTGGCTACTGCGGGATTCGAACCTGCGACCCCATCATTATGAGTGATGTGCTCTAACCAACTGAGCTAAGTAGCCATCTGAGAGCGGAGTAATATAATATAATCTCGCTTCCAATGCCATTATCTTTTTAAAGATAATTACACTTTAAATTGTGGCTGGGCTACCTGGATTCGAACCAGGGAATGCTGGCATCAAAAGCCAGTGCCTTACCGCTTGGCGATAGCCCAACAATGATATCATTTAAGATATCTAAATAATGGTGCGGTCGGAGAGACTTGAACTCTCACACCTCTCGGCGCCAGAACCTAAATCTGGTGCGTCTACCAATTCCGCCACGACCGCTTTACTTTCCTAAAAACTCTTTGTTGTTAAGAGACAGATGTTTAATAACAAACAGAGTGCTTAGGAAATGGTGGCTACTGCGGGATTCGAACCTGCGACCCCATCATTATGAGTGATGTGCTCTAACCAACTGAGCTAAGTAGCCATTTCCAAATTGTTGCTCATTTCGAAACGTTGCCGCTTCGTTGTGAACGGGGCGCATTATGCGGAGTTGAGCGAAACCCGTCAACTTTTTTTTTGAATAAATCGCGAATAAACATCTGTTCGGTTTCTTTTTAGGCAAAGAGGTGTATTTGTCGACAAAAAACAGGTCTAAAAGGCGATATATATAGGAAGTTAAGTTTTGGATGTGGGGCTATTTCTAAAGGGGGAAAACAAAAAGGCCAGTGAATTCACTGGCCTTTTTCCTAGATGTTTAATCAGAATTATACGTTGAAGCGGAAGTGAACTACGTCACCATCTTTAACGATGTATTCTTTGCCTTCAAGACGCCATTTACCTGCATCTTTTGCTCCGCTTTCACCGCCAAACTCGATGAAATGTTCGTAGCCAACTACTTCTGCACGGATGAAACCTTTCTCGAAGTCGGTGTGGATCTTACCAGCTGCTTGCGGCGCTGTTGCACCGATAGGAATAGTCCAAGCACGAACTTCTTTAACACCTGCAGTAAAGTAAGTTTGAAGAGTCAGTAGCTCGTAACCAGAGCGGATCACTCGGTTAAGGCCTGGTTCTTCGATGCCCATGTCAGCTAGGAACTCTTCACGATCTTCATCGTCAAGCTCAGAAAGTTCAGATTCGATTGCAGCACACACAGCAACAACAACGTTGTTCTCTTTTTCTGCATATTCGCGAACGGCATCTAGGTAAGGGTTGTTTTCAAAACCATCTTCAGCAACGTTTGCAATGTACATTGTTGGCTTAAGCGTTAGGAAGTTAAGGTAGTCGATTGCTGCTACTTCTTCTTTGCCAAGTTCAACAGTACGAGCCATACCACCTTCAGTCAGGATAGGTAGAAGCTTTTCAAGAACTGTAGTTTCAAATTTAGCGTCTTTATCTCCGCCTTTTGCTTTTTTAGCATTACGGAAGATTGCACGTTCACAGCTATCTAGATCGGCAAGAGCAAGCTCAAGGTTGATCACTTCGATATCTTCGATTGGAGATACTTTGCCTGAAACGTGAACGATGTTTTCGTTTTCAAAGCAGCGTACAACGTGACCGATAGCATCAGTTTCGCGGATGTTAGCTAGGAATTTGTTACCTAGACCTTCACCTTTAGATGCGCCAGCAACTAGGCCTGCGATATCTACGAATTCCATTGTCGTTGGAAGGATCTTCTGTGGATTAACAATTTTTGCTAATGCATCTAAGCGTAGATCTGGAACCGGAACGATACCTGTGTTTGGTTCGATTGTACAAAATGGAAAGTTTGCTGCTTCGATGCCTGCTTTAGTCAGTGCGTTAAACAGAGTTGACTTACCAACGTTTGGTAGACCAACGATGCCACATTTAAAACCCATGATATAAACCTTATTCTGCTTTGAACGTATGTAAGCGATTTTGTGCTTTTGGTAGGCCATCTTTTAATAAGATGTCTAGGCTACGAACCGATTCGTCAACGACAGCCTCGATACACTCTTGCTCTTTCGCAGGAGCTTTGCCTAATACATAACCTGCAACTTTATCTTTGTGTCCTGGATGGCCAATGCCTAATCTAAGACGATAGAATTCTTTATTGTTACCCTGCTTGCTGATGATGTCTTTCAGACCATTATGTCCACCATGACCACCACCTTTTTTAAACTTTCCAATACCAGGAGGAAGATCTAACTCATCGTGAGCGACCATGATCTCTTCTGGTTTAATTTGGTAGAACTTTGCTAAGGCAGCAACAGCTTTGCCTGACAAGTTCATAAAAGTCGTTGGGATCAGCAAGCGAAGATCTTCACCATGAACCATGATACGACCCGTTAGGCCAAAGAACTTTGGTTCGTTCTTTAGTGTCACGTTATGTACACGCGCTAATTCTTCAACTACCCAAGCACCCGCATTATGGCGAGTTTTGGCGTATTCTGGACCTGGATTAGCCAGTCCAACGAGAAGTTTTATTTGTTGGCTCAAGGTATGGATCTCTCTTGGGATTTCAAAAAGCGCCGTATGATATCACAGTTTATGAAAAAGGTGCGAGCTAGCTGATAGCAACACGATGATTCCTGACTGTGGTGAATTGCGGCTTAATATTGGTTAGACATAAAAAAAGCACTTCATTCAATGAAGTGCTTAATGTGTCTCTCTCACGAGTTTCTAAAACAAAGCTTTTCTACAACAAAGCTATAGAGCTTTGATTAGTTAAACATCGCTGAGATTGATTCTTCGTTGCTGATGCGGCGAATTGCTTCAGCAAGCATGCGAGAAAGGCTTAGCTCAGTCACTTTGCCTGTCGCAGCCATCTCTGGAGAAAGCTTGATTGAATCTGTAACAATAACTTGGTCTAGAACTGAGTTACGGATGTTTTCTGCAGCAGTACCAGAGAATACAGCGTGAGTTGCGTAAGCGAATACACGCTTAGCACCGCGCTCTTTAAGCGCTTCAGCTGCTTTACACAGTGTGCCACCAGTATCGATCATGTCATCAACGATAACACAGTCACGGCCTTCAACATCACCGATTAGGTTCATTACTTCAGAAACGTTAGCACGTGGACGACGCTTATCAACGATAGCGATGTCAACATCACCTAGCGCTTTAGCGGTTGCACGAGCACGTACAACACCACCAAGGTCTGGAGAAACCACTACTGGGTTTTCTAGGCCACGGTTAGCCATGTCTTCTAGAAGAACTGGAGTGCCGAAGATGTTATCAACAGGTACATCGAAGAAGCCTTGGATTTGCTCTGCGTGTAGGTCGATAGTAAGAACGCGGTCAACACCAACGTTAGAAAGGAAATCTGCAACAACTTTTGCAGTAATAGGCACACGAGCAGAACGTACACGACGATCTTGACGGGCATAACCGAAGTAAGGGATTACAGCAGTAATACGGCCAGCAGAAGCACGGCGCATTGCGTCAATCATTACCACCAATTCCATAAGGTTGTCATTGGTTGGTGCACAAGTTGATTGAATCAGGAATACATCGCTACCACGAACGTTTTCATTGATTTGAACAGCGACTTCGCCATCAGAAAAACGGTCTACAGTAGCATCGCCAAGAGAGATGTATAGACGATCAGCAATACGTTGGGCTAGTTCAGGTGTTGCGTTACCAGCAAATAGCTTCATATCAGGCACGGTGGAAACCTCGGGTTGCGTCCAGTTTTAAATAGATTGTGGGTGGGCTGATTGGTATTCAGCCAAAGTTTCTTTCAAAGGCGAAATGTTTCGTCCTCTCGCGACAAACGCGGAAACTGTGTCAGGCAGTTGCTCTAGCACCGATTCGGCTTCTTTTTTGCTGCTAAATTCAGCAAAAACGCATGAACCCGTACCAGTCAATCTCGACGGCGCGTATTGTAGCAGCCATGAAAGTTGCTTATCAACCTCTGGGTACAGCATTCGCACAATTTTTTCGCAATCGTTTACGTATTCTTGCTCTAGAAGCGTTGCTAGTGCTCGCTTCGGCGTATTTCGAGTTAATTCTGAATGTGTGAATATGTCTACAGTTGCTATGCTCACTTGAGGCTTAACAACGAGATACCATTTTTCATCCGGATTAGCAGGCTGTAGCTGTTCTCCAACCCCTTCAGCAAAGGCGGCGTGGCCTCGAACGAAGACCGGAACGTCTGCACCAAGCTGCAAACCGATTTCGGCAAGTTGATCATCCGAGAGGTTGAGTTGCCATAAATAATTAAGCGCGACCAGCACGGTTGCTGCATTTGAAGAGCCTCCGCCAATACCGCCTCCCATAGGCAACACTTTCTTGAGTTCAATATCCGCACCGAAAGACGTTGAGGTATATTGCTGCAGAGCAGTAGCGGCTTTCCAGATCAAGTTGTCTTCAAGTGCTACCCCAGGAATTTCTGGTGTGATTGTTATCGAGCTAGTTTCTGAGTTTGCACTAACCGTCAGTTCATCGCCAAACTCGACAAACTGAAATAAGGTCTGAAGTTCGTGATAACCATTATCGCGTCGGCCAGTGATATAGAGGAATAAATTCAGTTTAGCCGGAGAAGGCCAGTGGGTTGGCGTTGTTATCATTTTTTCAGTGTCCACTTCGAAACTACAATGTTGATTTTGTTCTCGTCTTGCTTGAATGACAATCGAGTAGGGAGTGGGATTGTCTCTACCTTAGTGTTGTCTTCACCAGATAATAGTTTACTCGGCATCTCTGTATTTCGATAGTTATCAAAATTCAGTGTCCATAGTTGGTTGCTAACTTGTTTGGTGAGAGATTCAAGCGTGTTGGTGGTGTTCAATTGGTAGCTATCGGCTTGGTCTGGAATGCCAAGGAACCATTGTGGTAGATGGTCAATGGGAATCTGTAATCCAGTAAGTTGCTCTACCAATACAGATGCACTTGCGTGAGTGAACACCTGATCATCATAAGTGACTACCTTGGCACCCGAACTGTCAATTGTGAGGTTCAAGGCGGTTTGACCAAGAAAAGTGGTCAGTCTTAATTGACTCCGATTTGGTGAATGCTTCCAAATGAAATTTAGGCTTTGGCGTTGCTCTGGAGAAATGTAAGCGAGCTTGCCTGAGGCTTGATAGTTTTCTATCTGTAAAAGCCGATCTTGGTGACTTTGCCACTCGACGCTGGTCGGTTGTTCTGGGATAGAAGAGCAACCCACCATAATTATGGTTATAAAAATAAGAGACGTGATTTTACGAAGCTTGCTCATATTTGCTCACAACTTGTTCAAATTTATCTAAAAAACGTCTCAACTATAGCATTGAATTCACGAAGTCAGGAAAACAAATCCCGCTTGCTCTTTAAATAGAGCCATGCATCAAGTAAAATTCGCCCCTTGTTTCCATTCCCTGATCGAGAACTTCTGATACATGTCTTTGCTTGCCGTAGGTATCAATCACAATACAGCGTCGGTTGAATTGCGAGAAAAAGTCGCTTTTGGTCCAGATAAATTATCTGAGGCACTCAAGCAACTTAACGCAAATGCACACGTAAATGGAAGTGTCATACTTTCTACCTGTAATCGAACTGAAGTGTATTGTGACGTCAAAGGCGTGGCAAAAAACAAGCTCATCGATTGGTTGTCAGTTTTCCATCAAGTTAGCCCTGAAGAGCTAAAACCCAGCATTTATATCCATGAAGAGCAGGCTGCGATTAAACATTTAATGCGCGTAGCTTGTGGTTTGGACTCCTTGGTATTGGGTGAGCCGCAGATCTTAGGTCAGGTGAAGCAAGCTTATACGGACTCGCGAGAGAACAAATCTGTTGATGCTTCAATGGAAAAACTGTTCCAGAAATCATTTTCTGTCGCCAAGCGTGTTCGAACTGAAACTGAAATTGGCGGAAGCGCGGTATCTGTTGCTTACGCAGCCTGTACGTTAGCTAAACACATCTTTGAGTCGATTGCCGATTCAACCGTGTTATTGGTTGGTGCGGGTGAGACGATTGAATTGGTGGCTAAACACCTTTCTGCGAATGGCTGCACTAAGATGATAGTGGCTAACCGAACTCGTGAGCGTGCTTTAGGGCTAGCTGAAGAGTTTGGTGCTGAAGTGATCAGTCTGAATGAGATTCCTGACCATTTGCATAGAGCGGATATCGTGATCAGCTCAACTGCAAGCCCGCTGCCTATTATTGGTAAGGGCATGGTAGAGACCGCACTTAAGACAAGAAAACATCAACCTATGTTGTTGGTTGATATTGCAGTTCCTCGTGATGTGGAATCTCAGGTCGGCGATCTGAATGATGCTTACCTATATTCCGTTGACGATTTGCAGTCGATCGTTGATGGCAATATTGAACAACGAAAAGTAGAAGCGATTCAAGCTGAAGCAATAGTTAGTGAAGAAAGCGCCGCGTTTATGAGTTGGATGCGTTCACTGCAAGCGGTAGACAGTATTCGTGATTACCGTAAATCGGCCAATGAAATCCGAGAAGATTTATTAAGTAAGAGTTTACAATCACTTGCCGCTGGCGGTGACCCTGAGAAAGTCTTACTTGAGCTAAGTAATAAGCTCACAAACAAATTGATCCATGCTCCAACGCGTGCACTTCAAAGTGCAGCTGAGCAAGGAGAACCTGCAAAATTAATGGTCATTAGACAGAGTTTGGGCTTAGAAAACCCTCAATAATATTCGACCTCCAACAGAATAAGACATTATGAAAGCCTCGATTCTAATAAAGCTTGAAACACTTGTTGAACGCTATGAAGAAGTTCAACATCTACTTGGTGATCCCGGTGTACTTGGGAATCAAGACAAATTCCGTGCCTTGTCAAAAGAGTATTCTCAATTAGAAGAGGTGACGGGGTGCTTCAAATCATACCAGCAAGCTCAAGAAGATTTAGAAGCTGCTGAAGAGATGGCAAATGAAGACGACGCAGAAATGCGCGAAATGGCTCAAGAAGAGATCAAAGATGCGAAAGCGAACATTGAACGTCTGACTGATGAGCTGCAAATTCTTCTGATTCCAAAAGATCCAAACGATGAGCGTAACTGTTTCTTAGAGATTCGTGCCGGTGCTGGTGGTGATGAAGCGGGTATTTTTGCGGGTAACCTTTTCCGCATGTACTCTAGATTTGCCGAGAAAAAAGGTTGGCGCGTTGAGGTGATGAGCAGCAATGTTTCAGAGCAGGGCGGCTTTAAAGAGATGATCGCTAAAATCAGTGGCGACGCTGTTTACGGCACAATGAAGTTCGAGTCTGGCGGTCACCGTGTACAACGTGTACCTGAGACTGAGTCTCAAGGTCGTGTTCATACATCAGCATGTACTGTTGCGGTTATGCCTGAGATCCCAGAAGCTGATCTACCAGAAATTAAAGCTGGCGATCTTAAGATTGATACTTTCCGTGCATCTGGCGCGGGTGGTCAGCACGTTAACACCACGGATTCAGCAATCCGTATTACTCACTTGCCAACCGGTACCGTAGTAGAGTGTCAAGACGAGCGTTCTCAGCATAAAAACAAAGCGAAAGCGATGGCTGTTCTTGCGGCTCGTATCGTTCAAGCTGAAGAAGAGCGTCGTGCTGCTGCGATTTCAGATACACGTCGTAACCTATTAGGTTCTGGTGACCGTAGTGACCGTATTCGTACGTACAACTACCCTCAAGGTCGTGTCTCTGATCACCGCATCAACTTAACTATCTACCGTCTGAACGAAGTTCTGGAAGGTGATATGCAAAGCCTACTTGATCCTGTTCTACAAGAGCACCAAGCCGATCAACTAGCAGCACTTGCTGAGCACAACTAATTACTATGCAGTCAGCATATACGGTTGAAAGTGCTTTAAAGTCAGCAATCGTACAGCTTCAAGAGGGCGATAACACATCGCCCTCGATTGATGCTGCGGTACTGCTTTGTCACGCTTTAGATAAACCTAGATCTTACCTACTGACTTGGCCTGAGAAGCATCTCACTTCAGAACAAGAATCCGAATTCCATACCCTTCTAAAACGTCGCTTAACCGGTGAGCCTGTGGCTTATATTGTTGGTGAACGTGAGTTTTGGTCGCTGCCGTTAAAGGTTTCGTCTTCTACTTTAATCCCGCGCCCGGATACCGAGCGTTTGGTTGAAGTCGCTTTGGATAAAACCTACGGCAAACAAGGTGCGATTCTAGATTTAGGCACGGGCACAGGTGCTATCGCGTTAGCATTGGCGTCTGAGATGCCGAATCGACCAGTGACGGGTATTGATCTTCGCCCTGAAGCGCAGCAACTTGCTACAGAAAACGCTCAGCGATTAAATATCACTAACGCCACTTTTTTACATGGCAGTTGGTTTGAGCCTTTGAACTCGGTGAATTCTGAAGAAGAAGCTGTGAAGTTCTCGTTGATTGTCTCGAACCCACCTTACATTGAGAAGAATGACCCTCATTTATCTCAAGGTGATGTGCGTTTTGAACCGATCACAGCGTTAGTTGCTGAAGAGAAAGGTTTAGCTGATATTCGATACATCTCTGAAAACGCACGCGGTTTTTTAGAAAACGAAGGCTGGCTAGCATTTGAACACGGCTATGACCAAGGCTTGGCGGTACGTGAGATAATGCAACAACTGGGCTACTTGGATGTGGTTACAGAAAAAGATTACGGTGGTAATGACCGAGTGACATTGGGTCGTTACTGTTCATAGGCTGCTGTTCATCATCTAGTGAGCAACAGATGATGAACTTGCTAAATTGATACCTTTAACCTCGACAATACACTTAACTCGATAATGCACTTAACGCGGAAATACAGAGAATTAACGCAGAAATACAGGGCATTAACGGGTATTGTTTGGCTCGTGTTAACGAAAGCACATATAAAAAATATAAAGGAATACCATGTACGAAGGTTTAAAACATTTTCACCTACTAACGATTGCTATAAGTGCGCTACTTCTTTCGATTCGTTTCGCTCTGATGATGGTTAACTCACCAAAGCTTAAGCATCCTTTCTTGCAGCGTTTCCCTCATATCAATGACTCGTTGCTGCTGCTATCGGGTATTGGTTTGATTTTTATCACTGGCTTTATTCCATTTACACCAGCAGCGCCATGGTTAACCGAAAAACTAACTTGTGTTATGGCTTACATCGCACTGGGCTTCTTTGCACTTAAGTTGGGTAAAAACAAGCTATTGAGAGTTTTCTCTTTTTTTGGTGCGCTTGGCTGGTTAGCGATGGCAGGCAAAATTGCAATGACTAAGACACCAACATTTTTCGGTTAATTATCTCCTTATTTCGGTTAGTTACGTATGTACGAATTTTTTGATGAAGACTTTGACCAGCTAGAGTTAGCTGAAGGTGCATTGATCTTAAATAAAGCGATTAACCCAGAAACTCAAGACAGCTGGGCTGAGCAAGAACTGGCGAGATTGTTAAAAGACGCTGAGTTTGCTTTGGTTAATGAAACCGACGAGCAACAGAAGTTTGAATCTTTTATTCGACTATTTTTTTATGAGTGGGGCTTCGCAGGCGATAAAGACGCTTACTTCTCATCGGAAAACGCGTTTATCGATAAAGTGCTCGAGAGAAAGAAAGGCATCCCTGTCAGTCTTGGGGCAATCTTCCTTTTTCTTGGTCGCAAGCTAGGCTTCCCTGTAGAGGGTGTCTCTTTTCCGACTCAGTTTCTGCTTAAAGTGAGTTGGTACGGGCAAGCAGCCGTCTATATTAATCCTTACAACGGTGAGTATGTTGGAGTGCAAACTTTACGAGCTTGGTTAATCGGACATGATGGCCCACTCGCTAAGGTGAAAGCGGAGCACTTAGAGGTTGCCGACCACCCAACGATTATTGGTAAGTGGCTAGCGTTGCTTAAGAGTGCATTACTGCGAGAAGAGCGTTATACGCTTGCATTGAAGTGTACCGATCTTGCGTTAACGTTTGTGCCGGATGATCCGTACGAAATCCGTGACCGTGGCTTTATTTATCAGCAGCTAGACTGTCATCAAGTTGCAGCAACGGATTATCAATACTTTATCGACCAATGCCCAGATGACCCTGCATCTGAGTTGCTAAAATCTCAAGTGAACGTCATGAACGAAAAGACAGTGGTTGTTCACTAATTAATAATTATTTAGAGAGAATATGATGGAACAGAAAACAGTTCACATTGGTGATATGCCAATTGCTAACGACAAGCCATTTACGCTATTTGCAGGCATGAACGTTCTTGAATCACGCGATCTAGCAATGCAGATCTGTGAGCACTACGTGAAAGTCACAGAGAAGTTGGGCATCCCTTACGTATTTAAGGCGTCTTTCGATAAAGCAAACCGCAGCTCAGTTCACTCATACCGTGGTCCAGGTATGGAAGAAGGTCTTAAAATCTTCCAAGAACTGAAAGATACCTTTGGCGTGAAAATTATCACGGATATCCACACAGAAGCTCAAGCTCAGCCTGTTGCAGATGTGGTTGATGTAATCCAGCTTCCAGCGTTTCTTGCTCGTCAAACTGACCTTGTTGAAGCGATGGCTAAGACCGGTGCTGTAATCAACGTGAAGAAGCCTCAGTTCATGAGCCCAGATCAAGTGGGTAATATCGTTGATAAGTTTGCTGAGTGTGGCAACGACAACATCATTCTTTGTGAACGTGGTTCTTGCATGGGTTATGACAACTTAGTTGTTGATATGCTTGGTTTCGGTGTAATGAAAAAATCATCAAACGGCAGCCCAATTATCTTTGATGTGACTCACGCGCTTCAAATGCGTGATCCATCAGGTGCTGCCTCTGGCGGTCGTCGTGAGCAAACGGTTGAACTAGCTAAAGCTGGCATTGCGACGGGTATTGCTGGTCTGTTTCTTGAGGCACACCCGAACCCTGATCAAGCACGCTGTGATGGCCCATCGGCGCTACCTCTAGATAAACTAGAGCCGTTCTTGAAGCAAATGAAAGCACTTGATGACCTTATCAAAGGCTTCGACCACATCGATATCAAATAGCTTTGGCTGATGCTAAATAACTAGCATTAAATCGCTAATTTTAATGAATTTAAGTGGTTATTTAACTGCATAAGATAAACGCCCAACTCTTAGAGTTGGGCGTTTTTGTTTAACGGACATCCGTTTAGTGAATTAAAGCCTCGGCCTATTTTGACGATGACCAAGTTGTTTTTCGATGACTAAGCTATTTTTCGATGACTAAGCTGTGTAGTCGTTAGCTAACCTGTTTTTCAGAGTACTAATCAACGGCAGATGATTAATTCTTTGTTAACAGAACCTCTGATTCCCTAAGAAAGTGGTATAGGTGTGTGAGGTCTGTCCTGTTTATAGTAAATTACTGATGTTCATCACACTTTATAAGTAAACGATTGCCTGTGATGCAGGGGAAGTTTGAGTGTAATCTCATAATTTTGTTACACTTAACTGCCGATCTATGCGTGACCAATTCGACATAAATATGAAATCGTCGTGTTACATCTAGAATGTTAATTTAAGATTAGTCATGTTGAAGTCTTATTGTTCGAACTCCAGGAAAGGGGTCGCAATAGATTATAAAAAGCAGTGGATTCCCCTAAAAAGTTCAAAGGTATGACAATGAAGCAACGCCTTATTCTAAAGACAGCACTAAGTGCTGCAATCCTAGCTACTCTAGCTGGGTGTGCGTCTCAATCAACTCAAGATTGGAACCAAGACGAAACTTACAAGCTAACGGTTCTGCACACTAACGACAACCATGGTCGTTTTTGGCAGAACAAATACGGTGAATACGGCATGTCTGCGCGTAAAACGCTTGTTGACCAACTTCGTGCTGAAGTTGAAGCAGAAGGCGGTAGCGTGTTGCTTCTATCTGGTGGTGACATCAACACCGGTGTGCCAGAGTCAGATCTTCAGGATGCAGAACCTGATTTCAAAGGTATGAATAAAATTGGTTACGATGCAATGGCATTGGGTAACCACGAGTTTGATAACTCATTAGACGTACTACAAAAACAGATCGACTGGGCTAACTTCCCAATGCTATCTGCAAACATCTATGACAAAGCAACAGGTGAACGCAAGTTCCAAGCTTACGAGATGTTTGAAAAGCAAGGTATCAAGATTGCGGTTATCGGTCTAACCACTGAAGATACGGCAAAAATCGGTAACCCTGAGTTTATCGCGAGCATTGATTTCCGTGACCCTAAAGAAGAAGCGAAGAAGCTGATCGCTGAACTTAAAGAAACAGAGAAGCCAGATTTAATCTTCGCTGTGACTCACATGGGTCACTACGAAAACGGCCAACGTGGTGTTAACGCACCGGGTGATGTAGCACTTGCTCGTTACCTAAACGAAGGCGACCTAGACATGATCGTTGGTGGTCACTCTCAAGAGCCTGTATGTATGGAAGGCCCTAACGTTGCGAAGAAAAACTTCAAGCCGGGTGATGAGTGTAAACCAGACGTACAGAACGGTACCTACATTGTTCAAGCTCACGAGTGGGGCAAGTACGTAGGTCGTGCTGATTACGAATTCCGTAACGGCGAACTAGAGATGGTGAGCTACGATCTGGTTCCAGTTAACCTTAAGAAGAAAGTTAAGATTGACGGTAAGAAGCAACGTGTTCTTATTCAAGATGAGATCGCACAAGATCCAGAGTTGCTTGAATTCCTACGTCCTTTCCAAGAGCAAGGTCAAGCACAGCTAGAAGTTCAAATTGCTGAGACAAATGGCAAGCTTGAAGGCGATCGTAACGTGGTGCGTTTCCAACAAACTAACCTAGGTCGTTTGATTGCGACTTCTCACATGGAGCGTGCACAAGCAGACTTCGCTGTGATGAACTCTGGTGGCGTTCGTGACTCAATTGAAGCGGGCAATGTCACTTACAAAGATGTACTGAAGGTACAACCTTTTGCAAACATCCTGACTTACACAGACATGACAGGTAAAGAAGTTCTAGATTACCTAAACGTTGTGGCGACGAAACCAATCGATTCTGGTGCTTACGCGCAGTTCGCTGGCATTTCAATGACAGTAGCAAACGGTGAAGTATCGAATGTCTTCATCGGTGGCAAACAGCTTCGTTTAGACGAAACATACCGTTTCACAGTGCCAAGCTTCAACGCGGCTGGTGGCGACGGTTACCCTAAACTGTCAGATCACCCTGGTTACGTGAACACAGGTTTTGTTGATGCTGAAGTACTGAAAGAGTACCTAGAAGCAAATAGCCCAGTTGACGTGAACAAGTACGCACCTTCTGGTCAAATGGTTTACAAGTAATTAAACCCAGTTGATAGAGTCAATAGGTGCTAAATTAGATTGACTCTAGCACCATGATAAATTTAACTAAAGCGACGCCTCAGCGTCGCTTTTTGTTTATCTATCGTTTGGATTTGTTATGACCCCTGCAATCAATCTCGCCAAGAAAAAGAAAATCGCTCATAGCGTGCATCAATATCACCACGATGCGAATAACACGAATTATGGATTAGAGGCTGTCGAAGCGCTTGGTCAAGATCCCAAACGTGTATTTAAAACGCTTTTGTTCTGTTTGAATGGCGTCGCTAAAGATTTAGCTGTGGCCGTTATTCCCGTTGATCAGAAGCTAAACCTGAAGCTTGCGGCAAAAGCGGCAAAAGGCAAAAAAGCAGAGATGGCGAATCCTGATATTGCTCAGAAAACCACGGGTTATGTGGTGGGTGGGATCAGCCCTCTTGGTCAGAAAAAAGCCTTGCCTACCTTTGTTCATTCCAGCGCTACCGATTTTGAAACGATATGCGTGAGTGCAGGGAAGCGCGGGCTAGAAATTGAGCTCGACCCGAAAGACTTAGCGCTACTGACTCGCGGTCAGTTTGCTGATCTATGTTTATAGATTGTCGTTATCATGATGATACAACTACCGAATGACAAACAAAAACGCCCGCTAGATTAACCTAGCGGGCGCTTTTATATTGAGTGTCTATCCTGAAATGTGCTTGTACATTGAGGACGAATTATGACTACTTCTTCAGACCTAAAGTACCACCAACACGCTTCGATGCAGGCTTACCGCTTCGACGATCGTTATTGTTGCGATCTGTGCGGGTGCGATCCGAACTGTTTCGATCAGAATTAGAACGCTCTGAACGAGAGTTCGATTTCCAGTTCTCGGTATTGCCACCGCTTTCACCATTCGATGAGTTACGGCCACGTTTCGAGTTAGGCGCATGACGGAATTCATCTGCATTATTACCGCGATAGGTGCGAGTACGGTTCTCGTTTTGATTACGGCGCGCTGTGGAAGTTTGGTTTTCTTCACGGCTATCGAAAAGTTTTGCGTCTGTCGCTTTGCGAATGCGTTGACCTTTCGCGTTCATTTTTGATGCATCTTCAGTACTTACAGAGCCTTCACACATCGCTAAAATTTCAGTGATCTCTTCGTCGCTCAGGTAGCGCCATTTCCCGTTAGGAATGCCGTCTAATGAGATGTTCATAATACGAACACGGCGCAGCTTAAATACCTCGTAACCCAATGCTTCACACATACGGCGAATTTGACGGTTAAGGCCTTGCGTTAGTGTGATTCGGAACGAAAATTTGGTTTCTTTCTCGACCTTACATGGCAAGGTAACAGTATCGAGAATATGAACGCCAGCGCCCATTTGCTTCAAGAACTCAGTCGTAATCGGCTTATCTACACGCACCACGTATTCTTTCTCGTGGTTGTTACCTGCACGTAGGATTTTGTTTACGATGTCGCCATCGTTGGTCAAGAAGATAAGACCATCAGAAGGCTTATCTAGACGACCAATAGGGAAAATACGTTTGTGGTGGCCGATAAAGTCGACGATGTTGCCAGGAATATCACGTTCAGTAGTACAGGTGATGCCTGTTGGTTTATTAAGAGCAATGTAGATCGGCTTCTCTTTTGAGCGAACAGGTTTATTGTCGATCTCAACATCATCACCGGGCAAGACTTTAGTACCCATTTCAGGGATCTTACCGTTAATAGTAACTCGGCCTGCATCAATGAGTTTGTCGGCTTCGCGGCGTGAGCAAAAACCAGTTTCACTGATGTATTTATTAAGGCGTTTAGCTTGGGATTCTTGTGACATGATATTCTCTTAGCGTTTCACAACGGAAATATAGATAAACAAAAAGCAACCTTTGGATAGTTGCTTTAAGTTGGGATTCGTTAACTGAGGACAATTTTAGCACTTGGTGTGAGTCTAGGCACGAAATATCGATCTTGATGCAATTCGCTATCAGTGCACTTATCTGTTTCAACCAGTTAACTGGTGCGTTTTTGATGGCGCTCTCTGTTCTCTAGCTTTTTCTCATTACTCTTTCTGAGCATAACGTAGACTGCGCCAGTACCACCATGAAATTGCTGAGCAGAATGAACACATTGAACGTCGTTAATTTGCGTGAGCCAATTCGCCACGTAGCTTTTCATCATTGCTGGTGGATTCGAGCGATCACCTTTACCGTGAACAATGATAACGGTGCGAACATCCATTCTTAAACACTGGCGTAAAAATGAGAGTACTTCGTTACGAGCGTCTTTCAGTGTTTTCCTATGAAGGTCGAGTTTGGCCTGAATAGGGTATTTGCCTAAGCGCAGCTTTTTATATACGCCTTCTTGTACACCATCTTTCTTGTAAGCAATGACGTCGTCTGGCTTGATCATTGGTGAGTAGTCTAATGATAAGTAGTCTTTCTCGTCGTCAGACAGCCACATAGCAGCTTCACGCTTAGCAAGGTGAGATTCTGTGACTCGGTGTACTTTCTGGTGTTCGGCGGTGTCATGGTCGATACGTTTAACATCGCCCATCATTTCTTGGAATAGATCTAAGTCGTCATCATGAGACATAGTGTGTATCTCAAGTTGGAGAAGGATAGGGTAAGTATACCTAAGTTGAGGCCGGGTTTAAAAATGAAAAAACCGGAGAAGACAATAAGTCTGCTCCGGTGCAAAGCGTTTTTACATCCACCCAAAGAAAATGATACTTAAAAGTAGATGACTTAGGCTGAGCGATTCTAGTGAGGAGATTTTTCAGTCATAACTTTGTAGATGAAGAAGCCTCCATAGAACATCATGAGACCCAGAGCCCCGAATATTACTATCATTGAAGATAGCCCCACTGCATTACCAAATAGGAGTTCTAGCCAAAAGTCCATGTGTATACCTCAAAGTTATATGACATGGCTCAGTGTATTAAGTAGCGTTATCAATTCACTGATCTGGATCAATCCTGTTTCATAAGTTAAATACTTGTTGGTGAGTGTGTGTTTTTCGTCACATTAGCCGTTGGGTTGTACGTCTTTTGTTCGAACGATTCGATATTGTAAAAAAGAGTGAAAAAAGCTCTTGCGCATAAATTCAGAATCCGTATTATACGCTTCATCGACAGGCAATTAGCCAGTTAGATATCTCGGTGAATAGCGCAGCTTGGTAGCGCATCTGGTTTGGGACCAGAGGGTCGGGGGTTCGAATCCCTCTTCACCGACCACATTAAAAAAAGCCGTAGCACTCTTTGTAATAGAAGGGGCTACGGCTTTTTTGCATTTCAGGATAAAGATAATCACTTGGTCAACGGGTTCGCCTGATGTTCAAAACAATCTCTTCACTGACCGTATTAAAGAAAGCCTGCTCATTGAGTAGGCTTTCGTCGTTTCCGGGTATGGGAAATGGGGTTTGAACCTAAGTGGGGGTCGCCTGATGTTCAAAATAAGCTCTTCACCGCCACATTAAAGAAAGCCGTAGACCATTTATTATAGAGAAGGGCTATAGCTTTTTTGCATCTTGGTATGTGCGTCATTCCCTAGAGTGACGAAGGAGCGAGTTGGGAATCTCTTGTTGTTCTAAACATCCCGCATAGAGAAAAGGATTGACTCAATAAGCCCGCCCCAAATCTGTTTACTTCACATCACAAGTGATGTTCTTGATTGGCGTCTCTGAGGTAACAAAGCAAACATAAGCTTCAACAGGGTTATTTGGACCAATTCGAATGTAGCCTGCCTGTACTTCATCTTCGTTAAAAGTCACCGAGTGAGAGTTACCTGTCTTGCCATCGTAAAAGCTTGCTTCAAAATTACCATTCATTTGGCTTGCGATACGGTTGCGTGTCGTAGACGTCGTGAACGTAATATTTGCGCATCGCATGGGTGGCTTTTCAGTAATCAAAAACTGTCCGCTTTCTTTATCTAGCACGCCGCCTTTGGTATCTGGCTGAATGTCGATGGCTTGAAACTGTTCGATGGTACAAGTTTCTTTGGCAGACGCTGCCGTGGGCATCAGGGTCAAGAGAGCTAAAGGGAGAGTAAAAAGTACTGGTTTCATTAGAACAACGCCATAGGTAAAAAGAGCGGAAGATAATAGCACCGCAATGGTGCTATTAAATGTAAAAATTCTGTTATTAAGGAAATGCTTTTATAACGAGAATACAATAAGGTTGAGCATCGTTAGCTTTTTTGGCTAGCCTCAAATTGACACTGAGCCTGCTGGCTTTGTGATTGTTGAGTGACATTAAAACCTTTCTCTTTTAACAACTGTAAAAGGTTACCTTCGCCAACTAGGTGCAAGGCGCCAACCACGATCAAATAATTCCCATTTGAATCGAGTTTCCAATCATTGGCGGATAGCTTGTTTGCCCAGTCGATATTGCGATCAGTTAAGAATGCTTTCTCGAGTTCAAGCGACATCTCAGACAGCTCTGCGAAGGCTTCCAGCTTCGCTAAATCACCCGCTTTCCAGCTTTCAATTAGGCAATGAACCACACGATCAGTTTGGTCAAATTCCTCAAGGCTACTGACTAACCATTCCTTACCGTCATCCTTTTGTTTTGTCATCAGGTCTATTTGGAATTGCAGTGGTTCTAAACTGATAACCGGAACATCTTGGATAGTCGCTTTGTAAGCTAGCGTCGCATCAACGCCGCCGGCGGAGCCATAACCAAGGTTTTTTAGCTGCTGCATCTGTATGGAGAGAGAAGTCGCCCAAGGCGGCGAGCTGAGCAGTTGTTGCGTCGGCATCTCCAACGATTTTGATATGTCGGTTAATAATTGCAGCTGTTCTTCATTGAGTACATCGGCAGTAGTGAGTTTGTTGTGGGGATATACAACGCCATCAGACTTTCTGATATCCGTTTCGATAACTAACCCATCACTGTTTTTTAGCGCGTTGATGATCGCTGAAGGAAGTGGGTACATACTCTCGTCCCCAACGTGCACGGAACCTAAGATAGTGAGTGTCAGTTCATCCTTTTTTGCTTGCCAATAAAGGGGCTCGGCGACCGCTTGCCTAGCTGAAAAAGCGAGAACGAATAAAACCATGTAGAAGAATGGGCGCAAAGGGAGCTCCTTTAGGAAGTCTTAAACTCGTTAAAATCGATTTTGACGGTGTTTTTTAACGGTTTTTTTTGAGAACGATGTCACGTTGTTTGTACGAAAAGTATAACAACACCAACAAACTCTTAAACCTTTCTCAGTAACAACGACACGATTTTATGAAATCCTTTCAAAAGATTGTGATTCAATTCTCAAATATTACGTCAAAATAAAACTGACGGAACTGTCGATGTCGGTAACTTTATGATTTTAATAAGGTTAATTTTATCAATATTTTTTAGATTTGAAGTCGATCACTTTATTAACTTGATTTAATTCACGGCGAAAAATAAGGCCATATAGTTAATCTAACTTTTGAAGCGTTCTATTTTGCTTCTGACTCAATTTTTTAAATTTATGGGTGAATACGATGTTGAAGAGAAACTTACTATCTGTAGCGGTACTTGCTGGTTTAACGGGGTGTGCGGTAACACAAGCACCAGAACAAAAGGTGGTTAATGCACTGGCTGATAACCTTGATGTGCAATACGAAATTTTGACGAACCACGGCGCAAACGAAGGCATGGCTTGTCAGGATTTAGGCGCAGAGTGGGCATCATGTAACAAAGTGAACATGACTCTGACCAATGACGGTGAAGCGATCGATTCGAAAGATTGGACTATCTACTTCCACAGTATTCGCCTTATCTTAGATGTTGATAATGAGCAGTTTAAAATCACTCGTGTAACGGGTGACCTACACAAACTAGAACCTACAGATAAGTTCGATGGTTTTGCCGCTGGTGAAGAAGTGATTCTTCCACTAACAAGTGAATACTGGCAACTGTTTGAAACCGACTTTATGCCGGGTGCATTTGTAACGGCGCCAAATGCTGAACCTAAGATGATTGCTTCAATGAATACGGAAGATGTCGCGTCGTTCGTAACCGGTTTGGAAGGAAACAACCTTAAGCGTACACCTGATGACAACAATGTCATGGCAACAGCGGTTACTCGCTTTGAAAAGAATGCTGATCTGGCAACGCAAGATGTATCAACCACTTTACTACCAACGCCAATGTCGGTAGAAGCGGGCGAAGGTTCAGTGAGCATGGCTGGTGGTATTGCCCTACCTAAAGACGCATTCGATGCTGAGCAGTTCGCTGCAATTGAAGAACGTGCAGATGTGGTAAACGTAGATGTGAGTGGCGACCTACCTGTTAGTGTTGCTGTTGTTCCTACTCAGTTTATGGGTGATTTAGCGAAATCTGGCGCTTATGAACTAAGCATCTCGGAAGAGGGGATTGCGATTAAAGCGTTTGATAAAACAGGTGCTTTCTACGCAGTTCAGTCTATTTTTGGCCTAATAGACAGTCAGAACGCTGAATCATTACCACAACTGTCGATCCAAGATGCGCCACGCTTTGACTACCGTGGTGTGATGGTGGATGTTGCTCGAAACTTCCACTCAAAAGATGCCATCCTAGCCACGCTAGATCAAATGGCAGCCTACAAGATGAACAAACTGCACCTTCACTTAACGGATGATGAAGGCTGGCGTTTAGAAATCCCGGGTTTACCAGAGCTAACGGATGTAGGGTCTAATCGTTGTTTTGATTTGGAAGAGCAAAGCTGTTTACTGCCTCAGCTAGGTTCGGGTCCAACAACAGACAACTTTGGCTCTGGTTTCTTTAGTAAAGCGGATTACGTCGAGATCTTAAGCTACGCAAAAGCGCGCAGCATCGAAGTAATTCCAGAAATTGATATGCCGGCACACGCTCGTTCTGCTGTGGTATCAATGGAAGCTCGTTACACTCGCCTAATGGCGGAAGGCAAAGAAGCTGAAGCAAGTGAATATCGCTTGATGGATCCACAAGATACTTCAAACGTGACGACGATTCAGTTCTACGACAAGCACAGCTTCATCAACCCATGTATGGAATCATCGACTCGCTTTGTTGATAAAGTGATTACTGAAATTGCAGCAATGCACAATGAAGCGGGCATGCCGCTAACGACTTGGCACTTTGGTGGCGATGAAGCGAAAAACATTAAGTTAGGCGCAGGCTTCCAAGATATTAATGCAGAAGACAAAGTGGCGTGGAAAGGTAACATTGAGCTCGACAAGCAAGATAAGCCATTCCAACAGTCTCCACAATGTCAGTCTTTGATTGCTGATGGTTCAGTGAGTGATTTCGGTCACCTGCCAGGCTACTTTGCAAAAGAAGTATCGAAGATTGTTGCAGAAAAAGGCATTCCTCACTTCCAAGCTTGGCAAGATGGCTTGAAGTATGTGGAAGAGGGTGAATCTGGCTTCGCTACTGAAACGACTCGCGTTAACTTCTGGGACGTTCTTTACTGGGGCGGCACTTCATCAGTGTACGACTGGTCTGCGAAAGGTTATGACGTAATTGTTTCTAACCCAGATTACGTATATATGGATATGCCATACGAAGTAGATGCAGCAGAACGTGGTTACTACTGGGCTACGCGTGCAACAGATACTCGTAAGATGTTTGGCTTTGCTCCAGAGAACATGCCACAAAATGCAGAAACATCATTAGACCGTGACGGCAATGGCTTCAGTGGTAAAGGCGAAATTGAAGCGAAACCTTTTTACGGTTTATCTGCACAACTTTGGTCTGAAACAGTACGTACTGACGAGCAGTATGAATACATGGTGTTCCCTCGCGTACTTGCAGCAGCAGAGCGTGCATGGCACAGAGCTGATTGGGAAAACGACTACAAAGTGGGCGTTGAGTACTCTCAAGATACTGACTTAGTGAATAAGCAGGCTCTAAACAGCGACTTTAATCGCTTCGCGAATATTGTTGGTCAACGTGAGCTGGCTAAGCTCGAGAAAGCGGGTATTGATTACCGACTACCAGTTCCAGGTGCTCAGGTTGTTGATGGTAAGCTAGCGATGAACGTTCAATTCCCAGGCGTAGAGCTTCAATACTCTGCTGATGGTGAAAACTGGCTGACTTATGATGAGCAGCAACGTCCTTCGGTTTCTGGTGAAACGTACATCCGCTCTATCTCTGAAAGTGGCGAGAAAGTAAGTCGAGTAACTTTGGTAAAATAATCGACAAGCAACATTAACAGAAGAGCTCCCTAGCTTTTATCTGATTCAGATAAGAGTGGGAGCTTTTTTTTCGTCCAAATCAAGTTAGCCACTTCTCTTAAACTGAAACATATAGAAATAGCCTTTATGTATATCGTCAACAATGTACATAAGGTGAGTTCCATCGCAAAAGTGACGCGCCTCCCATTATTCTCTTCAAAAAATAAGTCTCTCATCAAAAACTCTAAATCAGGTGTGATTCAACCAACTAAATCTAATTTCGCATCGTAAAATAATGTGATCCTGATCTGTACGTTTTCTAATCTTGAGTTTTTTATCAATTTTTATGTTTTTAAGTGACTGATTTTAATGTGTTAAATAACTTGCTCTTTTTTGATAGTGAGAGAGATCACTCTGCTCATTCTTTTATTTTGAAACGAAAATTAATTCGAGCAACATAGATTTCATGCCAGGGAGGCAACTAACTACTCAAGCGGTGAAGGTGAATGATGTACCGAAGATGTGCCGCTGAAAAAATCAAACTAAGGCAGTTTACTATGAAAAAAATTATCGCTCTAAGTGCACTTTCTCTTGCTTTTGCTTCTAGTGCTTTTGCTGGTTCTTCTTACGTTACAGGTAACATCCAAATTCATGACGATGGCCGTATCCACGGTTCTGATATGACTTCTACGCTAGAAGCTGGTCACACGTTTGACAACTCTCTAGGCGGCTTCACGGTTTATTCTGAGTTTGATGGCATCCAACTTGGCAAACTTGAATCTGAAAATGGCGGTGCAGGTAATACTACTCCAGGCATCACTGTCGGTGGTGAGCAATCTTTCAACATTACTGACAAATTATGGGTTGCTGCTGGTTACCAACACCTATTCTCTGCGGGTGAGAGTATTCAGTTCCGTCCATTAGTTAAGATCGGTTACAACTTCGATAACGGTATCTCTATTAGCAACCGTACTCGTGCACACATCGATGATACTTCGGCTAATGCTGACACAGACTACCGCATGGATAACCGCATTGGTTACACAGTGAATGCTGACCTAGCACTTAGCTACAACAACGTATACATGATTGATGCTGAAGCGATGGACCATGAGTTACGTGCTACATGGACTCGTCAAGGTGTTCAACCTTACTTTGAGTTCCGTAGCCAAGCTAACGGCGTAGATTTCGCAAACGGCGATTCTAAGCAGAACAACGCATTCGTATTCGGTGCTTCTTACGGCTTCTAAGCCGATTCACTTGGCTGCTTAGTCGATTAGATTATTAGCCGAGTGAGCTTCTTCGCTAAATAGCTTTTTTGTTAAATAGCTTTTTGCTCAATAGCTTCTTAGCCAATTAGCGACGAGAAATATAGCGGCACTAACAGCCCGGTTGGTACCGCGACAAGATTTGCTTTACTGTCCAAAAGCAAAGAGCCTAGCAAGTAAACCACAGTCTTGGGTTTACTCATGCTAGGCTCTATTTTTATGACTTCTTTTAATTGCTTGGTGTTGGTCTAGTTAAGCTTTATTTTCCGTTGTAATGACGGTACTCAAACACCTGACCTTCTTCATTAAACGCATACACAGAATACTCGTCTTTCTTATCGCCATATTCCATGCCCGGAGAGCCCATTGGCATGCCTGGAACCGCTAAGCCAATCGCATTACGTGGTGGATTTTCTAAAAAGGCTTTCACGTCCTCTGCTGGAATGTGCCCTTCAAATACGTAACCGTCGATCTCTGCCGTGTGGCAAGAGGCTAGTTTTTGCGTTACCCCTAACTTCTGCTTTATTGGATTCATATCATCGTGGAGCTTCTCTGTAACATCGAACCCAGCATCTCGCATATGTTCAGTCCATTCTGTGCAGCAGCCGCAGTATGGAGATTTGTGGTTTAGAACATCAGTAGCGAGAGCTTGTCCTGAGATTGCAGCGAGTGCTGTAAGAGTCATAATTTTACGAATCATGGTTAACCTCATGAATATGGTTTTTGTTGATATTAGAATGTGTGGGTTTAAACAGTCTTAATCTGTTGGCATTGCTTACTACCGTGATTGACGACATCGCCATCGCAGCGCCTGCAACTACTGGACTAAGCAGAAATCCGAAAAATGGGTAGAGCACACCGGCAGCGATAGGAATACCAAGCGAGTTATAGATGAAGGCACCAAACAGGTTTTGCTTCATATTTCTTACGGTCGCTTGGGACAACTCGATCGCATTGCTTACTGATAATGGCGATGAGTTGAGTAGCGTCATTTGCGCACTTTCAATCGCGACATCACTGCCACTGCCCATTGCGATTCCTATATCTGCTTGAGCAAGAGCTGGTGCATCGTTAATACCGTCTCCGACCATAGCAACACTCTGATATTGCTGTTGCAGCTGAACAATGTGCTGAGCTTTCTGCTCTGGAAGCACTTCTGAAATTACTTCGTCGATACCGACGCTTTTACCTATCGCTTGAGCAACTGAATCGTTGTCGCCTGTTAATAGTACAGTGTGAATTCCGGCGGATTTTAGTTGAGCAATGGCTTGTTTGCTATCTATTTTTAATGCGTCTGAAATGCCCAATATGCCTTCGAGCTTTTGGTCAATTACAATGAAAATAGGCGTCCACGCTTGCGAGCGGCAAAGTTCGATAAAATCCGCGCCAATCTCAGTATTGATGCCTAACTGGGTTAGGTATTTATGCGAGCCAACTTGCACGTTCTTGCCGTTAATTGTTGCTTGTACGCCAAGCCCTCGTTGGTTTTCGAACTCGCTATGAGGTAGTGCTGAAACTTGTAAGCTCTCTGCATATTGGCAAACGGCTTTGGCGAGTGGGTGCTCAGATCCCACTTCTACTGAATAAGCATAAGCCAGTAACTCTTGCTCCGTTAGATTAGCGTAAAAGGCCTGTTGAACGGTTGGTTTGCCTTGGGTCAACGTACCTGTTTTATCAAACACAACAGCATCGATTTTGCTGGCAGACTGCAATACATCCGCATCTTTAATAAGAACGCCAAACTCAGCGGCTTTACCCACGCCAACAGTAATCGACAGTGGCGTTGCTAGGCCTAACGCACATGGACAGGCGATAATCAGTACTGTGGTTGATACGACTAGCATGTAGCTCGCGCTTGGCTGTGGGCCAAAGAAAAACCAAACTAAGGCGGCAACGGCTGCGATTGCGACCACAACCGGAACAAAAACGGCTGAGATAGAATCGGCAAGCTTGGCGATTGCTGGTTTACTGCTTTGCGCTTGGCGAACCATTTGAATGATTCGAGCCAACATGGTGCTTGATCCAATCCCAGTCGCTTCAATAATTAAACTACCATCACCATTAATGGTTCCCGCAGAAACGCCATCATTAGTTGATTTAACGTTGGGAAGTGGTTCACCGGTCAGCATCGACTCATCGATATAAGATTCACCTGAGACTACGACACCATCAACTGGCACTTTTTCTCCGGGTTTTACTCGTACCTGCATACCGACCTGAATGGCTTCTACTGCGATGGTTTGTTCTTTGCCATCGACGATAACCACGGCTTTTTGAGGTTGTAAATTAATCAGTGCCTGCAAAGATTTGGTGGTGCGTGCTTTGGCTTTAGCTTCAATGTAGTGCCCTAAAGAAATAAGGCCGACAATCATTGCACTTGCTTCAAAATAGACATGACGCGATGGTTCTGGGAACCATGATGGAATCAGCACAACCAGCATTGAATAGAACCATGCAGCGCCCGTACCTAAAGCAACTAACGTATCCATCGTTGCACGCTTATGCATGAGAGACTGCCAAGCGTTAGTGAAGAAGCTGCGTCCTGAAGTCGCAAGCAGTATCAAACAGACCACACCAACTAATCCCCAAGCTAATTGGTCGTTAGATGTAGCAATGGTCATGCTGCCACCGAACAGACCCCACGCCATCAGCGGAGCACCGATAAACAGCGCGCTTACTGAATTCTTTAGGAAAGCTTTTTGGGTACGAAGTTGTTGCTCTTGCTGTTTTTGTTGTTGAGTTGCCGCGTCATCAACGAACTCGGCGCCGTAACCTGCGGCTTTCACCGATTCTATTAGAGCGTTTTCGATGACGTTACGTGTTTTAGAGGTGAAGACCAAGGCTGTCTGTTCAGCGAGGTTGATCTGAGCTTGGTCGACGAAATCATTTTTTTTCAGCGCTTTCTCTACCGAAGAAACACAACTTGCACACGTCATTCCCTCAAGAACAAGGTGATAAGTATATTGGCTAGCTGCAGTTTTAGCTTGTGTCGGTTCAGCCGGCGTTGGTTTTTTATTTTCTTCTGAATCTGAATTAGATAAAAGGTCATTGGCTTCAGAGTAGGGAGCTGCGTGATAACCCACACTTTCGACTAGCTCAATAATCTCGGATTCTTCAAGCAGAGTAACCAACGACAATTCATGTTTGGTGACGTTTAGATTTGAGGCTTGCTCAGTTTGTTGAATCGCCTGAGTCAGTTTGCTCACACACTTACCGCAGCTAAGACCAGATAGCGAAAGGTGCAGTTTATTACCCATGCTATAACCAAGCGTCGCTAGTTGTTCGTTGAGTTGAACGTAACTAAAAGGAGTGGAAATATCGATGTATGTCGGCGATATGTCGTTGATCTTCGTATTATCGAGACCATCAAACAGTGTGCGGACTTTCTTCGCGCAACCCATGCAATTTAGGCCTTTGAGTGCGGTTGTGTAATGCTTCATATCGATACTCCAATTCTCATCTACGCCCAACATAAACCTTACCGTAAGGGTAAGGTCAAACATAAATTCAAGAATTTGATCTTAGTGGCATATGAATGGGTGGGTTAAGTTTGTGGGATAGGCGAGAGTTAAAGAAAAGCATGGCTATAATTTACTGGCTCAGGCTATAGATTTGCTACATCGAAGCTGGATTTGGCCTTTCTACAGTCGCTTTCGCACAAGATCCGCGCATTAATCATTCACTACTGATTGTAGATTTAAGCGGTGGTGATAAAATAGCGCCCAAAATTTAGTGATATTTTTCTGTTGCAGGCTTTGTAATGGCAATCACTAAAAGAATCACCTACATAATCAAGGTATTTAAATGACGGTTAAAACTCGTTTTGCTCCTAGCCCAACTGGCTATCTTCACGTTGGTGGTGCACGTACTGCACTTTACTCTTGGCTATTCGCTAAGAATCAAGGTGGTGAATTCGTTCTGCGTATCGAAGACACGGACCTTGAGCGTAACTCTCAAGAAGCGGTTGATGCAATTCTAGAAGGCATGCAATGGATGGGTATGGAATGGGATGAAGGTCCTTACTACCAATCTAAGCGTTTTGACCGTTACAACGAAATGGTTGATAAGCTACTTGCTGAAGACAAAGCATTCAAATGTTACGCGTCTAAAGAACTGCTTGATGAGATTCGTGCAGTACAAGAAGAAAACAAAGAAATGGCTCGTTACGATGCGAACCACCCTAAAATTGTTGCAGCAAACGAAGCAGCAAAAGAAGGTGATGCATGCGTTATCCGTTTCCGTAACCCTAAAGAAGGCAGCGTAGTATTTGATGACCAAATCCGTGGTCGCATTGAAATCGCGAACAGCCAACTTGATGACCTAATCATTCGTCGTACAGACGGTGCTCCAACTTACAACTTCGTAGTTGTAGTGGATGACTGGGATATGGGTATTACACACGTTGTTCGCGGTGAAGACCACATCAACAACACACCTCGTCAAATCAACATCTACGAAGCACTAGGCGCGCCAGTTCCAACTTTCGCTCACTGTGCAATGATTCTTGGTGACGACGGTGCAAAACTTTCTAAGCGTCACGGTGCTGTTTCTGTAATGCAATACCGCGACGAAGGTTTCCTACCAAATGCACTAAACAACTACCTAGTTCGTTTAGGCTGGTCTCACGGTGACCAAGAGATCTTCTCTCAAGAAGAGATGATTGAATTCTTCAGCCTGAACGCAATCAGCAAGTCTGCATCTGCATTCAACACTGAAAAGCTACTTTGGTTGAACAACCACTACATCAAGACTTCTGAGCCTGAGTACGTTGCAAAATACCTGCAATGGCACCTAGACGCACAGAAGATCGATACAACAAACGGCCCGGCTATCACTGAAGTGATCAAGCTAGTTGGCGAGCGTTGTAACACCCTTATCGAACTTGCTGAGCAATCTCGCTACTTCTACGAAGATTTCTCTGAGTTTGAAGCTGGCGCAGCGAAGAAGCACCTACGTGGTGTTGCTAAAGGCCCACTAGAGCTTGCTCTTGCTAAGGTTGCAGCACTTGAAGAGTTCACTACTGCAAACATCAAAGATGGTGTGATTGCAGCTGTATGTGAAGAGCTAGAGATCGGCATGGGTAAAATCGGCATGCCACTTCGCGTAGCAGTAACGGGTGGCGGTCAGTCTCCTTCTGTTGATGCAGTGATGGAGCTTGTTGGTAAAGAGCGCGTAATCGCTCGTATCAAGATGGCTCTTGAGTTTATCGCTGAGCGTGAAGCTAACGCTTAATTGAGCTTTTGCTAGATTCAAAAAAGGGTCAGTAACTTGGTTACTGACCCTTTTTATTTGTCTCGAGTTTTATTATCTAAACAACTTTGTTATAGCTGGTCGTCGGCAATCATTTGAGTTGCTTGCGCGGCTGTTTTCTTATCGAACAAGATATCCATCATCGCTTTGATGCGTTCCATATCGTCACCAAACTTAGAAAAGTTTCCGCTGTTTGGCGCTTTGAATTCGACATTGCCTACGCGCTGTTGATCCTGATAAGCAGAGATCTTTGCGTCAGCCACAAAGGTTCTGAAATCCCAACTCCAACGAGAGACATAATCAAGCGTGATGTCCTCTGGATTATGTTCTGAACCGTCGGCAACGACCTTACATTTAACCTGATTATTCAGGCACCAGTCGAGCATGGAATCGAGGAAAACAGTGCGAGTTTTCTCGTCCTCAACTATCGTAACCTGTTCGATTGTATTTACTTCTGGAAGTGCGTTTCCTGAATATTTCGGAGCACTACAACCTGCGAGTAAAACGACAACAGCAGCAACTAGCCAGTTTTTCATTATCTATCCTAGATTTTTTTGAAGATGATTGAGGTGTTGATTCCACCAAAAGCGAAGTTGTTGCTCATTAGATATTCAACATCCAATTCACGACCTGAGCCTGTGATGTAATCAAGCTTGCCGCAGCGTTCGTCGATGTTCTCAAGGTTCAATGTTGGGCTGAACCAGCCTGAATGCATCATCTCTAGGCTTAACCAAGCTTCAATCGCACCACACGCACCAAGCGTATGACCAAAGTAGCTTTTCAATGAACTGATTGGTACTTTACCGAAAATGTTCGCGGTCGCATTACTTTCCGCAATATCGCCTTTTTCAGTCGCCGTTCCGTGCGCAGAAACATAGCCAATTTTCTCAGCAGGAAGTTGTGCGTCTTTCAGTGCTTTCTCCATACAGATTTGCATAGTTTCCATCTGAGGTTGGGTCACATGAGCAGCATCGCAGTTGCTGGCAAAGCCGATGATCTCAGCGTAGATTTTTGCGCCACGAGCAACAGCATGTTCATACTCTTCAAGAACAAGCGTACCTGCGCCTTCACCGATAACGAGACCATCGCGCTCACTGTCGTAAGGGCTTGGGGATTTTTCTGGTGTGTCGTTTTTTAAACTGGTAGCAAAAAGGGTATCGAAAACGGCAGACTCAGTTGGGCAGAGCTCTTCACCGCCACCGGCAACCATTACGGTTTGGTAGCCGTGTTTAATTGCTTCATAGGCGTAACCAATCGCTTGGCTTCCTGAAGTGCAGGCACTGCTGGTGGGAATCACGCGACCGCGCAGGCCAAAGAACAGTCCAACGTTGACCGCAGCGGTGTGTGGCATCATTTGAACATAGGTGGTTGCTGTAATTGCTCGTGTCGATTTCTCGTTAAGCATCACGCCAAACGCACCAACCGCATCGGTACTACCGGTTGAAGAGCCGTAGGCAATGCCTGTTTCGCCGTTAGTCAGAACATCATGTCCAATCAACCCGGCTTGTGTTAAAGCATCTTCAGTCGCGACAGTGGCTAAGCGAGAAACCCGACCCATGCCTCGAACCTGTTTGCGTTTGTAGTGTTTTGGCAACTGGAATTCATCAATAGGCGCAGCTAGCTTAGTGTTGAGGCCATCATACTGCTCAAAGCTTGGCATATATTGAGTGGCATTTTCACACGCTTTCAGTTTCGGCTCGATCTGCTGCCAGTCATTACCAAAGGCAGTAACACCAGACATGCCAGTTACAACAACGCGGCGGGTCATACTAAGCCTCCATTAACTGAAATCACTTGGCGAGTGACGTAGCCTGCAATATCAGACATTAGGTAGCTGACTAGGCCGGCGACTTCTTCTGGCTCGCCCATGCGGCGCAGTGGCACTTGAGGGAGTGCATGATCTTTTACGTGCTCATCAACCATGCCGGTATCAATTAAACCTGGAGCGACACAGTTTACCGTGATCTTGCGTTTCGCTAACTCTAAAGCTAGAGACTTAGTTGCGCCAATTACGCCCGCTTTTGCTGCAGCATAGTTGGTTTGACCACGATTACCCATGATGCCCGATACAGACGCCAGAGTAACGATGCGACCGCCTTTGCGTTTCTGAACCATTGGCATCACACAAGGGTGAAGCACGTTGTAGAAGCTATCAAGATTGGTATGGATCACGCCATCCCACTCTTCTTCCGTCATGGCTGGGAATGCTGTGTCACGAGTAATACCCGCATTGTTCACCACACCATAGTAAGCGCCATGCTCGGCAATATCTGACTCAAGCGTTTCGCGACATTCGCTGCGATTGCTGATATCAAATTGGATGAGACGTCCTGCGCCACCCAGTTCGGTGATCGACTTTAACGTGTCTTCAGCACCTTGCTTGTCACCCATGTAATGAACGGCAATTTCAAATCCGTCTTTCGCGAGTTGAATAGCGATCGCTTTACCAATGCCTTTGCTGGCACCTGTGACTAAAACCTGACGGGTCATGATGGGCTCCTAGTTTTCATTTCTTGTAATTTTTGTTCGGTCGGAACGTAGACATTGAGTTGGCATTGAGCCACTAACTGACCTTGGTCTTCGACTCTGGCGGTAAACACAGCCATCCCACTGTCTTCCATCAATTGCTCGGCGTAGATATCAAGAGTCTGGCCTTGAGTAAACTCATCACACTGTGACTTGTAACGGCGAGAACCGAGTAAGAATCCGATTGGGGGAGGGGTACCGTTTTTCAGTGCATGATATCCAGACCATGCAGCCACAGATTGCGCCATAAATTCGATACCGACATAAGCCGGTACGGTTTGAGATTCAGCATTAAAGAACAGGTTATGAGCTCCAATATCGACTTGGCAGTGGATCGACAACGCCTCTACGCTGATAGCACGATCGATTAATATCATCGGATCATCGTGTGGAAGAAGTTGGTCTACAGAAGGGATATCAGTCATTTACTACACCAAAAATCAGGCTAATGTTGTTGCCACCAAAAGCGAACGAGTTGCTTAAGATGTTCTTTACTTTAAGTTTCTGGGAACAGTTTACCAAATCAATCTCAATATCTTCAGCTTTATCCTGACATTTTTGTAAGGGAAGCGGTAAGTCATATTTTAAAATATGCCATGCTATTGCAGCCTCTATCGCACTTGCGGCTCCAAGAGTATGCCCGGTGAGAGGCTTGGTGGAACTGACGGGAACCTTGTTTGCAAAAATACGATGAATGGCTTTGCTTTCCATTGAATCATTGAGTGGAGTTGCGGTGCCATGAGCATTGATATAACCGATGTCTTCAGCTTGTAACTGAGCAGAATCTAACGCTTTTATCATCGCTTGCTCAGCGCCGTTCCCTTCAGGGTGGGGCGCTGAAATATGGTGTGCGTCAGAGCTATCACCACAGCCTAACAAGGCAATGCTAGGTATATTCTGGTTTGTATTAGCAACATTCAGTTTTGTTTTACTGAGCAACATAAACGCCGCCGCTTCACCGATGTTGATACCATTTCGAGAGGCACTAAACGGCTTACAATGTGTGGTTGAAAGTGCTTCAAGACCATGAAAACCATTGAGCGTCAGCTTACATAAGGTGTCCACACCACCGACTAACACAGCATCAGCCATGCCAGTATCTAACAAGCGTTGAGCGGTAAGAAAAACACGGCCGCTTGATGAGCAGGCGGTCGAGATTGCGTAGCTTGGCCCTGTTAATGAGCAATATTGACTAACAAACTCAGAGGGATTCCCTAGCTCTTGTTTGGAGTAGTGATAATGCTCAGGAAACTCACCGTTTGCCAATTTATGTTTGAAAGCAGCTTCACCATCAGAAATCCCCGAGGTGCTTGTGCCGATAACAACAGCAATTCTATCTGCGCCAAATTGTGATTTTGCTTGCTCGATAGAGTCTTGGATTTGATTTAGAGCTGATAACGCCAGTTGATTGTTACGAGTGGCGTATTGTGCGAGATTGGATGGAACCTCTGGCAGTTCGCCCCCGACCTTACCCACGATAGTGTGCTTACCATCATTCAGCATATCGCTTACTTCAACCATGTTCGATTCACGCGCCCCTTTGAGGCAGCCATGAATGTCAGCAACGCTTGAGCCTAACGCAGAGTGGAAACCACAGTCTTGGATATAAATAGGCATAGTATTCAGCTCTTACTTGGGTTATCGACAATCGTTGAGTTCAACGTTTGTATGGTGATGGTGTAGCCTTGAATCAAATGCTTGAAAACAATGTCTCCAGAGAGCTTCGGTTCATTGGCTTTTGCTTGATACTCGATACGAATAATGGCTTGTTGGTCGTCGTCAAACACGGTTCTTGTATTGTCAGTATCGACTAGATGCCAATCTATGGTTTGCAAAGGCTGAGTCCACGCTTCAGTCGGCCATAAGGTCAGCATCAAATTAAATAGCACCTGTTCAGGTTGTGGCAAAGTTGCGCCAAGCCCAGACAAAACCTGCGTATCAATCACTTGATTTTGATATTGCAGCGATAGGATGCGAGTACCCCAAGAAGAAAACCCCGCCAAAACCACTTTATCCGCTGTCACTTCGACTTGAACCGGAAGTTGCTGCGTATCGGTTTCCCACGTAGCGCTGATGAGCTGACTGGCCGTGAGGGAGTATCCCAGTTCAGCTGGCAATGGTAGTGCTAGCTCGGTGTCATTGTTGATAGACACACTTGCACCAGTTGGCTGCTGAGAAACCATCGAGCAGGCACTGAGCATTACACCCACTAGCGTGACGAAGGTGATTTTTAATGTCCTGATCATCTAAAAACCTCTCGAGAAGTTGGTCTTTCTACGTTTTTGCTATTGTTGATTGCAAGTGGCGAAAGTAGCCACGCGACAAAGATCCCTGTCAGAACAGTAACACCGAAGCTATGAATGGCATGAGTCTGACTTAGTGACAATAAGCCAAATGAAAGTAACGTTGTGAGACCCGATAGGGTAATCGCTAATAAGGTGCTTAGCGATTTTTTCTGCTCAGCAAAGAACAGGGTATAGTCGATACCAATCCCTAAAATTAGAATCAGTCCAAGCAGATTAAACAGATTCAGTGTCGAGCCTAAAATGCCCGTGACCGCTAAACCTGCGACTCCGGCAATCAATGAAGGCAACAGCATTAATAGGCTTTGCATCACACCGTAGCGCCAACCTAAAACCATCCCAATAGCGGCCAAAGCTATCAATAATAACTCGGTGATCTTAACTCTGTATTCCGCAAAGAGAGCGGAGATTTCATCGGCTTTATTAAGGTATTTAACACCTTGTTGCTGAGCAAAGCTTGAATCGAGCCATTGAGAGAACAGAGCTGAGTTTGTAACGTCTTTGATTAAAATGACTGACGCCGCTTGTCCATCGATAGGTTTTAACCAAAGTGGTCGAACAGGTTCTGACACCGGTGATTCCAAAAACCCAGATACCGTGATTGCTTCGAACTTAGGTAATTCTGGAAAGCTAGGCCAACCAAGAGTGTTCTGTAAGATATGGCTTTGCTGGCGATAGAGTTGTTCAACCAATTGATAGTTATCATGCTGGTCTTGTTTACTTAACAACTGCTGATTGATGCTGCGATATCCTGAGATACCTTGGCTATCGATTAAAGAGTCTAAGCTCGCGGTGATTTCTGCCAGTTTTTTGAGTAGCTTTTGATCGCTCTTAGCGGTCACCAGCAGCATATTTTGGCCACTGCCTAATCCTGATATCTCAGTAATGGCTTGCTCTTGCTGTTTGAGTTGATCAGGCATAGCTTGAAGTTGGCGAATATCGTCGTCGTAGCGAATTTGACTGAGTGACATCAAGCTAACGACAGTCACTATTAATGGTAAGCCAATTCTAAACTTTTGGTTGCTCCAGAGACTTAACCAAGTATGCCAAAGCTTCGACAAGGGAAGTGGGCGTTCTTGGCTTGGTTTTGCCGCTAAAACCGGATACCAACACACCACACTGGCGTAAGCCGCAATAAGCCCAATCGACGAAAACAGAGCCAGTTGCTGTAAACCCGGGAAAGGTGCCACCAACAGACCTAGGTAGCCAATCAAGCTGGTGATCAGACCCAAAGTGATCGCAACGATAATATGTTTCAACCCTTTGTCGCTTTGCCATTGATTACCCGCCGCCAAACGATCGGTTAGGTAATGAAAAGAGTAGTCGATGGATACGCCAATCAAGCTGGCACCGAACACCAAACTAAATAGGTGAACCTTGCCGAAGATAGCGACGGTGCTTGCAAGAGCAACCAACAACCCAGTGCTGATGGAAAGCAAGGATAAGGCAAGTGGTAGGGCACTACGAAACGTCAGCCACACCAATAAAATAACACCGGCCAAAGAGCCTAAACCAATGGTACTGATTTCTGATTTCGCGCTTTCGGTGCCGTAATTTGCGTAGAACACCACACCGGTATGCTGCACTTTGACGCTAAACTGTTTTTCGACCTCGCGCTCAATTGAATCAAGATCGGGAAGTTGCTCTTGAATGGCCAAGCTATAAGGTGAACCCGCCAGAGTCGCCGTGACCAAAATATGAGTTTGCTCATTAGATTGAGCGGTGAGGTATCCCTCTTTCAGAACAAAGTTACTTGATTGAACACCAACAGCACTGATGTAGTCGCGAAATAGTAGAAATGGATCCATCGACAGTTCGGCTGCAGTGACGCCTGAGAACGGATTGTACAGAGACTGAATCACATATTGAGCTCGCGAATCAGGAGAGTGGGTCAGCGTCTCTTTTTGTTGTTGAGTCAGCAGTTGAGCTCGGTGACGAAAGTAGAAATCGCTCCATTGGCTTTGGGTGCTGGCGCTGATTTTGCCTTGAACTTGCTGAAACAGAGTTGGCTGACTTGAAAAGGCTCTTTGGTTGAGAGCTTTTTCAAAAGCGTCGGTCGCAACCATGGCTTGTTCGATATCGGGGGCGCTGATGATAAACACCACTTGCTCGCTCATCGAGCTGGATATCTGCTGAAAGGCTTGCTCTACCATTGGGTCTTGCTGGTTTTCTGGTAGTAACTTTAGGATGTTGCTTTCAATCGGTACCGACGAAGAAAAAGCGAATTGTTTTATCAACAATCCGCTAAATAGCACTACGATAACAAGCCAAACAAGGGCTAGGCTAGAGTTGGAATTGTTGCGCTTCAGCATCTGATAATACTTCCGGTAGATGGCTTAATTGGCTAAATTCGATCACCGTGCTGTCTCCACGAATCTCTCTCAACTCAATACGTTCAATATCATTTTTACCTTGCAGCGTAATGGCTTCAAACACCGCGTTCATCGGCGCACTTTTAGGCTTTAGAGTGAGTGTCCAAGATTTATTCTCTGTATTTTCATCAGAGCTTGTAGCCGTTGCTGGCTCAAAATCGAGTGCGAACTGTTCCTGAAGTTTTTGCGTATCCCCATGAAACACCGACAAGAAGATATGGCTGAAATAAAACGCCATTGGGTTTTCTTTATCGGTGATGATCTTAGCGGGTTGATCGGCAAACCTTTGGCTCAGTTTGTTATCGGTGAGCACCAAGCTAACAGGAAAGGGGGTAGTTTGTGTCCAAAGCAAACCATTCGACTTGTCTAACAGGAAAGTACCTTGTGATGTTAGAGGCTGGGCGAACATTTCCATGTTGCGCGTTTGAGTGAACTCACCACGCACTATGTTGTTTGCGCTTAATACTGTTTGCAGATCTGAAATAGAGCCGACGGTTGCTGAATTTTCGTTAGCAATAACAAAGCTACTCGCCATCACAGAGGCAAGCCCTAGTAGTGCGATGCTGATTTGCTTACGTCCGCGCTTAAACAGACTCATGGTTCACCTGCTGCTGTGTGTTAGATATTTGAGATTGCTCGGATTGTTGTTCGGTTGATTTGAGTAAGCAGCCAAATTGATGCCAGTGCTCGACTTTGTCGGTAAACACTTTCGGCGAAGCGAAGCACATCTCTTGCTCTTCAATGGTTACCGCAACTTGCATGGTGTGGGCGCGTGTCATGCGAGCACCTGTGTTGGCATCGTGAATTTCGTAGTCAACACGCAGGCGGTTTTCCCACTCAGTCAACTTAGCCGATACCTTGATCTGACGATTGAACGGTATCGCCTTAATGTACTTTACACGCGTGTCGATGATCGGCCACATGTAGCCTGAATCCTTCATCTCATGGTAGTTGTACTCAATCTTATCCATCATGATGCGCCTAACTTCTTCAAAAAATCGGAAGTAGTTGCCATGATAGATCACGCCCATCGGGTCGGCATCTTGGAATGAGGTAATCAGAGTCACCTCAGATTGTAATGGATGAAGGATTTCAGACATAAATCACTCTCAACAATATTGCGTAAAGGGTTGGCTACTTTATGAAGTTAGCTACTTTATGAGGTTAGCTACTCTATGAGTAAAGTGACCAGTGCTGACTTTGAATACGAGCAATGAAGTGGCGTAGATCGCCTTCAAGTGGTCGATCTTCGACAATAAATTCAAACTCTTTAAGCACTTCGTCGCGAATATGCTTTAGGTTTTCACTCATGTGGTGCTCATCAAGCTCGTTGTGACGTTTACGAAGTTCAAGCGCTTGTGTACCCGCCAGAAGTGATGCTGCCGCTACTTGTTCAGTCAGTTCAAGAACACGTAGACAATCACGAGCCGCAATGGTGCCCATGCTGACTTTGTCTTGGTTGTGACACTCTGTTGAACGAGAGAACACGCTTGCTGGCATGGTGTGTTTTAGTGCTTCTGCCGTCCAAGCCGAAACACCGATCTGTACTGCCTTGAAGCCGTGGTTGATTGGCTTACGTTCGCCTTCTGCGCCTGTTAGGTTAAATGGCAGTCCGTTGTTGAACTTGTAATCCATCAACTGTGCCATTTGGCGATCAAGCAGATCCGCAAGGTTGGCTACTGCTGTTTTTAACGTATCCATCGCCATGGCAATATGGCCGCCGTAGAAGTGTCCACCGTGCAAAACGCGTTCATTGTCGCCATCGATAATTGGGTTATCGTTAGCGCTGTTTAACTCGTTCTCAATCATTTGGCGTAGCCAAGGTAGAGAGTCTTGAACCACACCAATAACATGTGGAGCACAACGTAGAGAGTAACGATCTTGTAGGCGGTCACTGTTGCGTGGTGGGCGATCCGCTTGTAAGTCATCACGCAGCCATGCAGCAACTTGTTGTTGACCCGGATGAGGTTTCACTGCGAACAAGGCTTCATCGAAGTGGAAGTCGTTGCCTTGCATACCCACAGACACCATTGCCGTGATCTTAGTCGACAGCTGAGCTAGGTATTCTGCACGTTTGTAGGCGATACAAGCCAAAGCCGTCATTACTGACGTGCCATTCATCAATGCTAAGCCTTCTTTTGGCTTAAGCTTGATAGGGTTAATCCCTAGCTCTTTGTAAACGTCACTAGTAGGGCGAACTTCACCTTTGTAGATGACATCGCGCTCACCAATCAGTGCAGCTGCCAGATAAGACAGCGGCGTTAAATCGCCACTGGCACCCACCGATCCTTCTTGAGGAATACGTGGTGAGATATCTTGGTTGATCAGAGTAACGATCTGGTTGAGCAAATCGTGAGTCACCCCAGATACACCTTGTGACAATGAACAAAGGCGCGTTGCTAATACTGCACGAGATTGTTCGTGAGACAGTATTTCACCTAAACCACAGCCGTGAAAACGTGTTAAATGCAGTGGCAATTCATCAACAAGGTTTGGTGGAATCGCAACGGTACATGAGTCACCGTAGCCCGTTGTCACACCATAGATCACGCCTTCTTCTTTCAATAGGCGTTCTAAAAAAGCGACACCACGGTCGATTTTTGATGTGAATGCTTCACTTGAGTTCATCGAGGCTTTTGCGCCTTGTGAGATAGCGACAACATCCTCAATTGTGAGGCGTTCGGCACCAAAGGTGATGCTATTTGGATTCTTTTTCGTCATGGTGCTTGCTCAATGTCCAAAAATTAAAAAAGTTGTACCACTGAAGCGGTGCTTTCAGTGTGTAGTGCTCAAGTCGGTCTGCGTATTTTTGCACGACTTGCTGTAAAGATTGTTCGCGAGTTTTTCTGGGTAGTTCTATCTTGTCGCTAAAATGCTCGAAATAGACATTAAAATGCGGCTTAGATTGTGAGTCATCACGTAGCCCAAATAATAGAAATACTGGTGCTTTGAGAACAGAGGCTAACATAAATGGTCCTTGAGGGAAGGGCGCTTCCTTACCCAAGAACTCTGCCCATACTGAACGGCTCTCTTTGCTGGTGGAAGTTCTATCGCCAACAATCACAATCCACTCGCCTTGCTCTAGTTTCTGTTGCAACAAGATAGCGGTATCAGGCCCCATCGAGGTCACTTGAATCAAGTTTAAGTCAGACTGCGGGTTGACCGCTTTCATCACTGAATTGAAACGCTCAGCGTGCTCGGTGAAAACCAGTGCATTGATTTTGATGTTTGAGTGTCTGCGACCTAAAGCGCGGCACAATTCGATATTGCCAAGATGAGAACCCAGAATCAGCACACCTTGTTGGTTTGCCACCATGCTCTCAAATTGTTCTTGACCATGAATGCTCAGGTTATCGACCGAAAAATCCCCTTTCCATGCAGCCAACTTGTCTAGCATGGTATGGCCAAACGAGAGCAGATGGTTATAACTGGTTAATTCCGCTGGTAACTCAATATTCTGTTGTTCAGCGTATGCCTTAAGCTGAAATAGGTACTGTTCTGAGGCGTTTCGTGCACGTTTGCCCGTTAGATGGTAGTAACGCATCACACCGCGTAAAATTAGATTAAATACGCCTCGGCCTAACAAGGTATAAACGGCCAATAACAGTTTGATTCCCAGCACAGTGCCGCGTTCTTGAGTACGTGACCAATGGGGTTGTTCTGAACCTATCTGTTCGGAATTTACCTGTCTTGAATCTGCCGAGGAATCTTGGCTATTGTCAGCCGATAACTTCTTCGCTGAATCCGACTTGAAATGACGCGCGATCAGTTTTGGTGCTCTTGGCAGCATGCCGAAGAACAGTCGCGTGTGCATCCAACTGATTTTTACGTTGTCCCACAGTGCATCGAAATGAGAGATACCATTCTCTGGGTAGATAACACGCGTTTCAACGAAGTCGATATCGCAGCCTTCCCAATACAGGCGAACCAGAATCTCGATATCAAAGTCCATTCTCGAACCGACATCGTATTTATTCAGTACGGTTTGCGTCTTATCGATTGGATACGCTCTAAAGCCACACATGCTGTCTTTAATTGATAAAGAAAGGGTTTCTATCCATACCCAAATATGTGTCGCGTAGCGTCCGTAGAGCCTTGCCTTAGGCACGCTCTCGTCATAGACCGGCTGACCCGAGATAAGATGCTGGGGCTTAGTTTGTGAAGCTTGGATTAATGCGGGTAGGGCGTCTAGGTCATGTTGCCCATCAGCATCAATCTGAATGGCATGACTAAAGCCGAGCTCTTGCGCTCGCTTAATGCCCGCCTTTACTGCGCCACCTTTACCTTGGTTCTGTTCAAGCGTCACCAAAGTCACGCTTGGACTATCGGCAAGGGGAGTCAGAAACTGTTTGGTCTCGAGTTCACTGCCATCATCAACAATAATGATCGGAAGTTCGAAATTAAGAAGTGATGAGACCACCGCGGGCATGGTTGCGCCATGGTTAAAGCACGGAATCAGGAAGCAGGCGTTGTAGCTGCTTTCTTTGGTTTGGTGTTGAGAAGTAGCCTCAGCGCTATTCACTTTTCTCTCCCAGCTTCATTTTGCCTGAAGAGTGAGTTTGTTCGCCATTGTTCGAGGTGTAACTGAAGCTCAATTTATCTTTGTCAGCATCCCACTTGAGTGATAGTTGTATGGTCGAGTCGGGCAAGATAGGCTCTTGGAATTTGATAACCTCCATGCCTTTAAAGCAACCAGGGACATTAAGCTCTTGGACTGCATAGTAAAGTGCCCAATCAATCTGTGTAACACCCGGAAGAATAGGGAAGCTCTTGAAGTGCCCCTTAAAATCGGTGATGTCTCCAGTAACATGGAGTGTCAGGGTCGATTCATTCTCTGCAGTGTCTACAGCAATAATGTTTGGCTTTCTCTTATCCATAGCGTGTGCTTAGAATCCTTGGGCTGAAAATGGGTGTTCTGACAAAAATATAAAAAGATGATCTCAGTGTAAAATACGATCAGCGGTTTCTATGATTTTATTAGCTGTTCGATATGAGAGGTTAGTCGCTTACCTTGGCTGTTGAGTGGAATCTCATCAACAATACGATACTTTCTTGGGATAGCGATCGGTTCCAACCACTTTCTGAGTTCTGAACGCAGCATCAACCAGAATTTGCCTCTGCTCATGGTCGCGAGTGTCGCTTGGCCTTCGTCTGATAATACCAAAACCGACGCCAAGATTAAGCGTTCCGGTTCTTCAAATGGAATCACCACGCATTCACTTATCCAAGGCAGTTGCTCTAGTCGCTTTTCGACTTCAACCAGTGATACTCGTTTTTCTTCTATCTTGATCACTCGGTCGGTCCGGCCTTTCAATATGAATTGATTATCCGAGACCATTTCGCACTCATCGGCGGTTTGATACCAGTTGTTTTTGTCGATGTACGGCGACAATAACTTAATGCAATTCTCACTGTTGAGACTAGCCTCAATACAGTCAAAAAGCTGCCAAGGTGTTTGCGCGCTCTCTTGCTGACGAAATGCGATACCGCCGGTTTCAGTGCTACCAAAGACCTCGATAGGTAAATGACCAAGCAGGCTACGTGATTGGTGAGCCGATTCAGTTGGCAACGGGCCACCAGAAGAGAACACACCAGCTAGCTGTGCAGACTGTGTTTCGTGTTTTAATCGTTTGAGTAGCGCAGGGCTGCTGATCAGCACGCTCTGTTTGTTAGCGTGAGATAGGATTTGTTCTGGGTATTCAAGATTGTGTCGAGCAAATGGAACACCAGAACAAAGTGGCCATAAAACTCGGAACAACAGACCATAGATATGTTGGTGTGAGACCGTGCTGTGGACTCGGTTGCCCTTAAGTAAATCGCCCCAGTTTTTATTTAGCTGAGCGATTTCAATATCTAGGTGCTCTAAGGTTTTATTGATTGCCTTGGGTGTGCCGCTTGAACCTGAAGTAAACAGGGTCAATTGGATGGCTGCCAAATCAATGTCTGGAAGATTATCGGTTAGAGGCTTTTGCGCTTCGGTGTTTGAGTTCAATAAGGTTTGGATATTGCGAACGTCACTCACTTCAACTTCGCCAATCGAGTCATCAACTAACAGACAGTCAAAATGTTCACTTAGCTCGGCAAGCGCACAGGGTTGATAATTACCCGGTAAAATGATGTGTTTTTTGCTGACAGCACATGCCAAAAAGGCCACCGAAAATAGGTAGCTGTCTTGGGTACAAATCGCAACTCGTTGAAAAGGGGATGAAGATAAAAGGTTTACGAGTTGAGATAAGTCGTCGTTAAATGTTTGCCAAGTAATCTCACTATTGTCGTCAAAGCAGACAATAGATTCAGGGGCTCGGTTTTGACTGAGGAGTTCAGACAATGAGATGTAAGATACGGTTTGGGTCATAACAATTTAACTCTGACGAATGCGCTGTCTTACCACCCACTCTCCTGCAAAGAGTAACCCGGCGAACAAATAGCTGAGTAAGCCATTGTATAGGGTCCATATTTCAAGAGGTTGGAAGCAGGTGTAAAGGGCGATAGAGCCATTGATAACAAAGAACAGGCACCAAACCTTGGTGACTTTTCGTGTGTAATCAACGCCACTTTGTGGAAGTTCAGGCTCTTGGAGTCGAGCAAGACGTTCGATAATGGTTTGCGGTTGCCATAGGCTTGAAGCGAATACAGCCAACATACAAACGTTAACGATGACGGGATAATAGGTTAACCAGCCATGCTGTTTGAAGGCTAACCCTAATGCCAGTAGAACAATTCCGGCACTTCCACTGATCCAAGCTAGGTGTTTTAGCTCTTTGATCTTAGCCTGACCGCCAGTGAAAATGCGGACAGCAAAGATAGCGGCTAAGACGATGCCAACGGTTTGTAGGCCAAACTTGTTGAGTCCAAAGTAAACCGCTATTGGATAAGTGAAAAGTATGATTGCCGACAATAAAGTCAGCAGAGGACGCATTAGGCGTCCTTCAATAGTTCAGCCACAGACTCCACAACGTCATTAACGGTGCGTACTGCTTTGAACTCTTCAGGTTTGATCTTCTTACCCGTTACGTTCTGTAAATGAACGACCAAATCAACCGCATCAATGCTGTCTAGGTCTAGGTCGAGATAAAGGTGTGCTTCAGGCGTGATATCTTCGGCATCAAGCTCAAACAGCTCAATAAGCGCATCTTTAACCTGATTGTATACTTCTTGTTGGTTCGCTTGTGTCATAAAGATCTGTCTAGTTGTTTGTTTGAGAAGAGATGTAGTTCGCTAGATTTTCAACTGACGCAAAGTGCTGTCGAGTGTTTGAATCGTCGGCATCGATAACAATGTTGTACTTTTTCTTGATAGCAAGACCAAGCTCAAGTGCATCGATAGAATCTAGTCCAAGTCCATCACCAAATAGTGGAGCTTCTGTTTCAATCTCATCAATGCTCATGTCTTCAAGGTTCAATGCGTCGATGATCAGTTGTTTCAGTTCGTTGTGTAATGTTTCCACTTTGGCCTACTTAATGCTTTATCTGAATGCTGCTTTAAGGGGGCGATTCTACATTATGCGATGTATTTTCGAAATGCCGATATCGCCGGTTGTTTATTGATGAGCTAAATGTTTTCTTCGGAAGGGAATATAGTATGTGCAAGATGATGATTAAGGCGTCTTGCTGCCGAAGTTAAGTTATTTGCATTCTCAATAAATGGTGCGACTTCTATTTTACCTTTCACCGCGATATGAAAAAAGGGTTTCGTAGCAGGAACTTGATACCATTTTTTCTCTTTCGTTAAGAATGTCGGAGAAACCGAAATATGAATCACGCGTAAATCGGTTTGTGTTCGAGTGGCAATTTGCGCCGCACCACGTTGTAATGATGGTTCAATTCCTGGTGTTGTGCGAGTCCCTTCGGGAAAAACCAGCAGTACATTGCCACGTGAAAAGCGTTCTTCACAACGTTCTAAAAGATCATCAGGTGCTTGATTGGGTATGTAACCCGCCGCTTTAACAATCCTCTTCATAAACGGGTTTTCCCATATGGCTGCTTTAACGAGGCAATCACATTGAGGAAGTTGAGAGGCGATCAGCACATAGTCGATTAAGCTCGGATGGTTGGCAACGATGATGCAGTTGCGATCTTCGCGTAGCAGTTCGGCGCCATCAATTCTGTAATCAATTGCGCCTGTGAACTTCATGATTTGGCAAAAAGCATTGAAGGAGAAACGAATCAGTCGCTGAACTTTGAGCTCTCTTTCAATGGTATTGGGTGTCGTTATCGCAATAGAAGGTAAGATTATGAAGCTTAATACTAAGCCTCCCAGCCCAAAGGTGGTAAAGCAGAATCCTGTAGCAAACACTCGCCAATATTGGTCTAACTTGCTCATTGCTGTGTTCCTGTCTTGGCGTTATTTATCCACGACCAAGTTTGGTGCTTGCCAGCAACAGTCCACTTATTTGTACCCAATAAGATATGTTGGAGCGTTTGTAGTCCTTGTGGTAACCCGGAAGATGCTTGGTTGGCTTCTACTGTTCTAGTAATAGAGTATTCACTGCCAGTCGTGAGCACTAAGCCCAGAGCATAATCAGCATAGTGTTGTGTTTCGTATTCTTGGTAAAGCTCAGGCAAAGGCTGGTCGAAATCAATGACGAGCACACGATGTGACGGATACTGATGTAGGTAAAGATAAGCTTCGATCAGAGCGTTATGAAAGGTATCTTGCCCAGCAGCAATAGAGGTCAGTGGAATCGGCGCTTTTGCGGCAATCGTTGTGAGACCAGCAGCGGTATTGTGCACCGACTGCGAGAACGCCATTGGTGAGGCGTCATCACCTTCTAAGATTGATTGAATCAATGTGGCAGTTCGGTGCAGCTCACCATGTCGGCTGGCAAAAACCAGAAAATCAACCGAGGTGTCTTTTAATAGAGTCAATGCGGTTTGGACGGCAAGCTTACTTTGCAGGCTCATTCGGCGACGCATCATCGGCGGGATGGCTTTAAATTCAGTTGAGCCATCTTGTGGCCAATCTAAATTTGTGCTCCATGTTTGCCATTCGGCAACGGAATTGAGCCCCGCAGAATTTGCAGACCATTTCTCAATATTAAACGACATTAATTGGGATTGATTTGACATAGAGTATTGATTTGCTTTGGGTCTAACTAAATACTATGCGTGCTTATAAATAAACACAGGTAAGGAATTTAAATGAAATTACTAAAAATAGCCGTTTCAATGTTATTCATATTCGTTCTTGCAGGGTGTGGACGTGTCCAACCTGTAATGAATGTTGAGGATACTCCAGTTGCACTTAATCTTCAAAGTAAACAGGTGAAATCAGCTATTTATGAGTCTGCTGAAAACCGAGGCTGGTTGGTTTCAGAAATAAAGCCTGGCTTGATCCGTGCAGAACTGTATGTTCGTTCACACCATGCTGTGATTGAAATTCCTTATAGTGACAAGTTTTACTCTATTCTTTACGTTGAATCAGAGAATTTGAAGTACGACGATGGTGAAATACACCGTAATTACAACCGTTGGGTTAATAACTTAAACGTTGATATTAAACGTAAGCTTGCACAAATGGCAGCTGAGTAATCCTCTATTATTTAAAGTTAGGTTTTTCGTGTCGGAATATAAATTAGATCCATTCAACGCATTAGAAGCAAAAACAGAAGCGCAGAAATTGTCTTTCGCTCCCATTGTTTTTCATACTGCCCGTACACTTCGTGATTTAGGTATCTTGAAAGCGTTAGATGAGGCGGGTAATGATGGTTTACCTGCAGAGACTCTTTCGGAAATAACGGGCGTATCTGAGTACGGCGTAAAAGTTCTGCTTGATATGGCGTTAAGTGCTCATATTGTTACTTGGGACAAACCTAACTATAAAATGGCCAACCTTGGTTTTTACCTTCTGCACGATGGTATGACCAACGCAAACATGGATTTCACAGCCGATGTTTGTTACGCAGCGATGATGCATCTAACCGAAGCGATTGAAGAAGGCACACCTGCCGGCCTGAAAGAACTGGGTGATTGGGAAACCATTTACCAAGGCTTGTCTCAATTGCCAGAAAAAGCCAAAGATAGTTGGTTTAAGTTCGATCACTTCTATTCGGACCGTTCGTTCCCTGTTTTGCTTGAGAAAGTCTTCAGCAAGAAACCTAAATCGCTGGTGGATATCGGTGGTAACACCGGTAAGTGGGCAATGCAGTGCTGCAACCATGACTCCGACGTTGAGGTTACGATTGTTGATTTGCCACAGCAACTAGAAATGGCAATGGCAAACGCGACACAACATGGCCATCGAGACCGAGTGACTCCATTCCCAGCCAACATGCTCGATAAACAACAAGCGTTGCCGACAGGCGCGGATGTGTGGTGGATGAGCCAGTTCCTTGATTGCTTCTCGCCAATGGAAATTCTGAGCATATTAAAGCGTGTTCGCTCTCATATGTCAGAAGACGCGACTGTCTATATCCTTGAACTGTTTTGGGATGCACAGAAATACGATGCGGCTTCTTATAGCTTAAACGCGACGTCTCTCTACTTTACCTGCTTGGCAAATGGCAACAGCCGTTTTTACCGCAGTGAAGATTTCTTAGAGATCGTTGAAGAAGCGGGTTTTGAGGTGGTAACTCGTACCGACGATATTGGTCTTGGTCATACGCTTCTTGAATTGAAAGCTGGCGCGCAATAAATAATAACAAACATGGCTTAAATTAATGAAAAAACTGTCAACTCAAGTAGTGATCATCGGAGCGGGGCCATCAGGGTCTATTGCCGCGTCTTTGCTTCATAAGAAAGGCATCGATGTTCGAGTGATTGAAAAGAGCCTTTTCCCGCGCTTTTCCATTGGTGAAAGTCTATTACCTGCTTGTATGGAAGTGATTGAACAAGCTGGCATGAGCGAAGCGGTGGCTGACGCTCACTTCCAATTCAAAGATGGTGCCGCTTTTCGTAAAAATGGCGTGTACACCGCGTTTAATTTTGAAGATAAGTTCTCTGCTGGGCCGGGAACCACGTTTCAGGTTCAGCGAGGTGCCTTTGATAAGGTGTTAGCAGACACGGCTGAAGCGCAAGGTGTGACCATCGATTATCAACATGAGTTGATGGGTATTAACTTCACTGAAGAAAGTACCATTTTAGACGTACAAGTGCTTGATGGAGAACGCTATCAGCTAGAAGCTCAATACGTGCTGGATGGCAGTGGCTTTGGTCGCGTGTTACCTAAGATGCTTGATTTGGAGGAGCCATCATCGCTTCCTCCACGCAAAGCTATTTTTACGCACATTAACGATCATATTTCAGAGGTTGATACCGACCTTGAATATGATCGAAACAAAATTCTGATCTCGGTGCACCCGACCAACCCTGACGTTTGGTATTGGTTGATCCCGTTTAGTAACGGAGTGTCTTCGTTTGGTGTCGTCGGTGAGCCTAAGTTCTTTGAATCATACCCACAAGATAAGATTACGGCTCTTAAGCAACTGGCAATGGAAGAGCCGGGTTTGGCGGAGATTTTGGCAAATGCAGAGTATCCGAACCCTGCGGGTGAAATCGGTGGCTATTCTGCCAACGTAAAGCACCTGGCAACAGATAAGTATGCGCTGCTGGGTAATGCCGGTGAGTTCCTTGACCCTGTGTTTTCATCAGGTGTGACAATTGCGATGAAGTCGGCTCAGTTTGCGGTTGAGTGCGTGGAAAAGCAGCTCAATGGTGAGAAGGTTGATTGGGAACGTGATTATGCAGTTCCATTGATGGTTGGCGTAAACACCTTTAGAACTTATGTTGAGGGATGGTACTCAGGTACTTTGCAGGATGTGATTTTCTATCAAGATCCCAACCCGAAGATTAAGCAAATGGTGTGTTCTATTTTGGCTGGTTACGCATGGGATCAAAGTAACCCCTATGTGAAAGAATCAAAACGCCGACTGACGACACTGTCGGAGATATGCCGAAGCTAGGTGGTCGATTAAGGTGTAGCAACATGCTAAAGCACCATAATGATAAAGCCTATAAATCAAAACAGCCGCAATGCGGCTGTTTCTGTATCTGCTAAATATGGGAAGCTGATTCTTAGCTTACTCGCTTTACTGAAGTTGATACTACTTCAGGTCGATGCTGTTCAATCGTCCCATAAAGATAAGTAACTCAATCACATCTTTGTGGGCTTCAAGCAGCGCTCGTTTGGTTTGGCTGTAGGCGGCGAGTCGCCCGTGCTTCCTTATAGAGCATACTTTGGTTCTGTATTTGTATTCACCACTTTCAGAGAATACGCGCCACTTAGCGATGTAGCATTCATCTCGATGTTCGGGATCTGTCTGAGTCGGGTTTGGTTTGAATACTATTTTAGGTTCTAAACTGTGCGGTAAACGTGTCATCAGATAGGGCTCTCTAAGGACTTTTGGCCAAAACTTTCCCCAGAGCTTTCTGCCAAGCTCATCTCTCAACTTGATGGTTTTCTTTAGTGCTTTGTCTTCACCCATACGAACAAAACCGACAGAACGATGTAACACCGTATCTTCAGGAGTATGGATGTGGATTTTAAAAGCGGTTTGGCCTTTCGATATAAATCGATAACCGGTCGCACCAATTAGATTATTCTGGCTCATAGTTTGCTAAATGATGATTATGTTATTAATAAGGTTACGACAAATACGTTAAAACCGAAACTAATCATCATGAAAAAAATAAAGCCTTAACAAAAGTGCTAAGGCTTTATTAGAAACTATGAAGTGAGCTTGTCGCTAACTACATGATTTTCTGCATTACATCACCAATTTGAATGCTTCCAGCAAGACTAGGTTGATCAATCGTGAGTTCAGCTTCGTTCTCATAAACGCGAGAAACCGTTAGCGTGATATCGCTTTGAGAGACCTTATTACGTGGCAAGCCTCGTTGGTCGATAAACGAACCGGTGTGCCACAGTTGCAGTTTGTCACCTTGTTGCACGCCATGCATTCGACCTAAATCAATGGTCACCGTGTTACCAAATACTGCTGCCACCTCTGGAAGCGTGATTTTACATGATACTTCTGATTCCAAGTCCAACATAATATTGCGGCTGACGCGAAGCATCATGCTGCCGTAGGTTGATGCCCAGAAACGAGCACTGCGCGTATCAACCTCGCTGGTCTTAGCAAAAGGCCATTTTGCCACTTCACGGTAGCTACGGTTATAAACCTGATGACCTGTCTTACCGTCAAAGACTTGCATCTCTAACGCAAACTGGCGGTTTATAATGTCGTCTTTTAGAAGCTTGGATTCAATGGTCGCAGTTAAATCGGTGATATCACCGCCGATAATGTACTGTGCTCCCGTGTCTTGTGCGATCATTTTGATCACTTCCGGTCGACGCTTGTCGATATCGTAATTGGTTGTACCAACAGAAACAAAGCTACGAGATTCTTGCGCCAGTTGTCGGTCAACGACATGGCTAAAATCATCACCAATATTATAGATTCTGCCCATTACAGCTTGTTGTGGGGAAGTCACATCAATGTTGCCGACCAAAAATGTTTTCTTATATTGGCTCTCATGGCAAGCATTTGCCGAAGGGTAGATGTCGATCCTTGCAGTGATCATTATATTGCCACTGCGTTTCTTCTCTTTTTCTACCAAGATGTAGCGCACTTCATGATTGGTAAATTGAAACTCTTTCTTCTTCGCGTCGAGGTAGGGCGTTAGGTTAGCAATGCTACCAATGTCAGCACCAGAGAACTGGATCGCTTTATATACCGCGTCTTCCAGCGCATGGACTCTTGCGGCTTCCTCTGACGATACGATGGTTGCTGTACCGGTAACCTCATACCAAGAGGCATGAGCACTGAAGCTTATGGTTATCAGTGAACTTATTGAAAATAAGTAAGAAATTATTTTTTTCATCTATTCGTTACCAGTTGGGTATAAATATTGCTTAACAAATAACTATAAGCTTGAAGCTGACTTAAGTGCGTTTTTCTTAATCTGAACCATTAATGAAAAGCAAAGACTGTTCCAACATTGTAATCCATTGAAAAGAATAATGGTGAGAACATATTGGAACAGGGAGCACTAAAACTATCTGGAGATTAGAGAATGAAAAAATGGCTCGTAGTAATGAGTGTCATGTTACTGACCTCATGTGCTTATTCGCCGATCTATAACGGCAAGTCTGAATATTCAGGCAGTCAGTTTATGTTGATGGACAGCCCTCGTCATACCATGGACTTTTTCGTGGAAAGTATGACTGAAGATTTGATCATTTCGAATACGAGTATTTCAGCAAGAACCCCGATTGCGATTACTTCGTTTGTTGACCTGCAGCACATGGACACAACAAACTGGCTAGGTAATTCAGTTTCAGAAGGTTTTATTCATCAGTTTCAGCGTCGTGGCTTCAAGGTGGTTGATTTTAAAACAACCGGTTCGATCCAAGTCACTCACCAAGGTGATTTTGCATTAAGCCGTGATTGGAAAGACTTAGCTCAAGAGCAAGATGTCCAGTACGTACTGACTGGCACTATGCTTCGCCAAGAGGGCGGTGTTCTAGTTAATGCTCGTGTAGTAGGCATACAAACTCGTATTGTGGTTGCTTCCGCGCAAGGCTTTTTGCCAGCGGATCGTATTGGTCGAGATCTAGATACTCTGAACAGCATTCGAACTCAAGATGGTGTCATTATTCGTTCTGATCCAACGATGACTCAGCCTTACACCGTTATTCTTCGCCCCTAGGAGTTCGAGATGAAGAAGTTAATATTTGTTATTGCCGCTTTACTGCTTGTCGGCTGTCAGCCTCTGCAAAACATGAGGCCAGGCGATTACTTAGTTGCCGTTGGTTACGCGAGTATCAGTGAGCAAAAGGGACGTAACGACGAGGAAAGGCGCATTCGTGCGATGAGAGCTTCCAAGATCGATGCTTATCGTGAACTTGCTGAACAAGTGTATGGCATGCGAGTAAGCGGCCGAGCAGAGCTTGAAGATCAACGTCTTGGCACTGAACGTACTTCTGGTGCAGTTGATGGCGTAATCCGTGGCGCAGAAGTAGTGCGCAGCTACCCAGTGGGTGATAGCTATGTAACAGAGCTCCAATTAGATATCCGTAAGATGGAACAGCTACGTAATTACGGTGAAGTTCAGGCAGTGCCTGAGAAGAGACAACAAACGTTGTTCTAGTTTTAGGAGCATCCAGTTATAGTTTACCTAATTATATTGGCTGCCACTCGCTTTCCAGATGGCGTATCGGCAACCAATAACGGTTATGACTAAGAAAGCGGCAAGTATGAAAATACTTGCCGCTTTTTTGTGTTTATCGTTTATTAGGGGGGCATTTACAGGTTTAGAGAGACTTTGACGGTGTAGCGAGAAGGGTAGGCTGAGATACAGATACAAGCAAGAAGGGTGTTGTGCGAAGAAGATTAGCCCAATTAGGCTTTTACATTGGTTCCCAGCGTAGAAATCGTATGCGTTTGGCCACCGGCATTGTAAGTCATACCAATTTTACCATGGCTTTGCTGCATCATATTGCTGAGTTTTTTGAAACTGAGGTGTGCTCGATTCAAGGCTTCGCCATTGACTAGGTTCGCTTGGTGGCAGTCGTGCACTATGGACTTGATGGTTGCGACTAACTGAGCAAGTTCAGGATTCTCGGTCAATTCTGAGATATTGGTATGGGTAGCAATTCGTTGATCGGTTGATCTTAGCTGTTCAACAAGGATCACTTTTTCTTTGGCGATTCGCTCAATATCGTTTGATTGTCGGCTCGTAATAGCGGTTTTCTCTGAACTTAGTAATTCAGATAAGGCTTTGGCATTTTGAAGTTGAAAATTAACTAAATCTGCTAGTGCCGCCATAACGTAAACCTATTCATAACCTCGTGTACTTTAAGACAATAACTTCAATGAAAAGTTAGTGTTTTCTTAAAGGCCTTTTAATTCATCTTCGAACTTGATCATGTTGTCAGCCAGTTTTTCTGGATCGACAGTGTATGAACCATTCGCAATCGCTTCTTTGATCGCAGCAACTTTTACAGAGTCAAAGCTTGGTTGTGCAGCCATGTCTTGATGGAGCTGACCAATCGCTTTGCCTTGTTGGCTTAGTGAAACCGCGTCTTTGCTTGCTGGTGATTTAGTTGACACATCAGAACGTGATGCCTCAGAGCTAGAATCAGAGCGTACTGCTGGTCGGTTAGTGGTCGTTAGGGTTTGCCCTGAACGAATATTATCAATGCCTGCCATAGTTAAGCCTTTTTCTTCAAAAATGGGAACCTGTACAGTCAATATCGACCAAGGATTCGAATACTTTAGCAATTTTTAGCTCAATAGTCGAAAAGGGACAAAACACCACAGTCGTTATATTTTGGCGTTAAAGTTGAGAGCAAAATAACTAACGATACCGTCAATTTAGAAGTAAAGAGTTAAAAGTAAACCGTGACTTCAGACATGCTGGTAACAATACCTTCAATTATACGCTGTGATTTATCATTTTTCACTCTTACTTGATCACCCATTGAGCCATCCGTAAGTGCAGTCCCTTTGGTGGTAATGGTCATGCCACCTTTTACTGCCTGTATGATAACCTTCTCGTTTCGGCATACGACACAGATATCGCCTCTTTCGACAACATCACCTGGCCTCAGGTTCTTTTTTACCTTAGCGCCGATCACTTGTTGGGGAGCGGTGAAACCTTGGCGACGAAACTTGTTAAGCGAAATCATAGCGGTGGTGACATCGTATTGACCTACGATTTCGCCTCTTGCTAATGAGCGTGTTGTTGTGACTAGTGGTACTGACATTGAAAGACGTACCGGCACGTAAACTCGCCATTCATCAGGAACACATTGCACTAAAACCGTAATGCTACTGCGGGTATTGCTGGTGGTTGAGGCGCTGGTATCTAGAGGAATAGGGCAATCTGTTGCTTTGATTCTAGAGTCCACATTTGCTGAGTTAACAAAGAGTTCGCCGCCTTGTGGCTGCTCAACTGTCTCTAGGATGTGTTGTTCCGCCGCAGACTGAATCATTTCAATTTGCTCTGGAGTCGCAGCTTGTACAAAAAAACTAAACAATATTGATAAAATGCCGATAAACTTAGCGACAGTTTTAAAAGTAGCTCTACACATTGCTATGGAAAAAAGCGGCAGATTTGTTTTATGATATATCATTCCGTTTCTCTAGTGGTTCGTAGCCTGCAGTAGACTAACACTTTTTATACAAAAAAGTTTGATATGGAGATGAGCTCATGACGGGTATTCTTGATTCGGTGAATCAGCGTACGCAACTCGTCGGTCAAAACCGATTAGAATTACTAACCTTTCGCCTAATGGGGCGTCAGCGTTACGGCATTAATGTTTTTAAAGTAAAAGAAGTACTTCAGTGCCCTAAACTGACAAAAATGCCAAACTTGAACCCACTGGTTAAAGGTGTAGCACACATTCGTGGCCAAACGATCTCTGTAATCGATTTGAGCTTAGCGATTGGTGGCCGTCCTACAACGGATGTTGAAAAGTGTTTTGTGGTTATTTCTGAGTTTAACCGAACCATTCAAGGTTTCTTGGTCAGTTCAGTAGAACGCATTATTAACATGCACTGGGAGTCGATTCTTCCGCCGCCAGATGGTGCAGGCAAAGCCCATTACCTGACTGCAGTCACCAACATTGATAATGAGCTGGTAGAAATTCTTGATGTAGAAAAAATTCTAGCGGAGATTTCACCTGTTGATGAAACAATGGACAGCAAAATTGCTGAAGAAATCGCAGAAGTAGAACAAGGTAAAGAATTGGTTCGTCGTATCTTGATTGCTGATGATTCAACCGTTGCTCGTAAGCAGGTTCAGCGTGCGATTGAGTCGATTGGTTTTGAAGTTATTTCAGTGAAAGATGGTAAAGAAGCCTATGAGAAGCTGGTGGAGATGTCATCAGAAGGCAGTATTTACGATCAGATTTCATTGGTGATTTCAGATATCGAAATGCCAGAAATGGATGGCTATACGCTGACTGCTGAGATTCGTCGTCACGCCGAACTTAAAGATCTATACGTAATTTTACACTCATCATTGAGTGGTGTATTTAACCAAGCCATGGTTGAGCGTGTAGGAGCTAACTCCTTCATCGCGAAGTTCAACCCCGATGAGCTTGGTGCAGCGGTAAAAGCTGCGTTAACTAACTAAAAGAGACATTAATGACTGCTATAACAATAAGTGATCAAGAGTATCGCGATTTCAGCCGTTTCTTAGAATCTCAATGTGGCATTGTATTAGGTGACAGCAAACAGTACTTAGTGCGCAGCCGTCTAAGCCCATTAGTAACGAAGTTTAAGTTAGCTTCGTTGTCTGATTTGTTGAGAGATGTAGTAACAGGTCGAAACCGTGAGCTGCGCGTGGCTGCAGTCGATGCCATGACGACGAACGAGACACTTTGGTTCCGTGATACTTACCCGTTTGCTGTGCTTGCGGATAAACTTCTACCGGAAATAGCGGCAAATAAACGTCCTATTAAGATTTGGTCTGCGGCAAGCTCTTCAGGCCAAGAAGCATACTCAATGGCAATGACGATTCTTGAGACTCAAGCTCGTAAGCCAGGTATGTTGCCAAATGTATCGATTACCGCAACTGACATCTCAGCAAGTATGTTGGATATGTGCCGCACCGGCGCGTACGACAACCTTGCATTGGGACGTGGACTTTCTCCTGAGCGTCGTCGTACTTTCTTTGAAGATGCGGGCGATGGCCGTATGAAAGTGAAAGATAACGTTAAGCGCATGGTGAACTTCCGCCCTCAGAACCTGATGGACAGCTATGCATTGTTAGGTAAGTTCGACATCATCTTTTGTCGTAACGTGCTGATTTACTTCTCGCCTGATATGAAATCAAAGGTACTTAACCAGATGGCAAACAGCCTGAATCCTGGTGGCTACCTATTATTGGGTGCGTCTGAATCGCTAACAGGCTTAACGGATCGTTTTGAAATGGTTCGCTGTAATCCAGGCATCATCTACAAATTAAAGTAATGAGTGGCACCAGTTTTAGGTGCAACGTTACTGCCTAATTTCAAAACCCAGCCAAGTGCTGGGTTTTCTTTTTCCGGCTTAACCTATATCTTTAAGTCAGAGTGACATTCCAATTTACTCTATTTTTTGGCTTGTATATTGCAAGTTTACCCACGAGTAACCTGTAAAAGTATTGATAGCCCGCTTTGTTTTAAAAGTTGGTATATATATTGCTTTGGTTATCTCATAACAGTCAGTTCTTGAGTTGAGGTTTACATGGCTATTTCTTTTGACAATGCTTTAGGCATTCACCAGCACACAGTTGGTGTACGTGAGCGTAACGCTGAGGTGCTTTCCACCAATATCGCGCAAGCAAACACGCCTGGGTATAAAGCAAAAGGATTAGACTTTAAGAAATCGCTGCAAGCGGCAAGTTCTGGGGCAAGCATTGGTCTTAGCCGTACAGATGGTCGGCACATTTCTGCCTCAACAACGGTGAACGGGGAAACGAAGTATCGAATTCCTACCCAACCTGATACAGGAGATGGCAACACGGTTGATTTGGATTTGGAAAGAAACCTTTTCATGCAAAACCAAATTAGGCATCAAGCCTCTCTCGACTTCCTAGGAAGTAAGTTCAAGAATTTAACTAAAGCGATTAAAGGGGAATAATTAGATGAGTTTATTCAATGTATTCAATGTGACTGGTTCTGCGATGAGTGCTGAATCTGTTCGTCTAAATACGACCTCGAGCAACCTTGCAAACGCGGACAGTGTAAGTAGTTCTGCTGAAGAAACTTACAAGGCTCGCCACGCAGTGTTCGGCGCTGAGTTAAATAAAGCACGCAACAGTGGTCACACTGTGCCTGTGAAAGTATTAGGTATTGTGGAAAGCGATAAGCCGTTGAGCGCGGAGTACAACCCAGATCACCCATTAGCGAATAACGAAGGCTATATCTACAAGCCTAACGTGAACGTTATGGAAGAAATGGCAAACATGATTTCGGCATCACGCGCGTACCAAACAAACGTGCAGGTTGCTGACTCGAGTAAACAAATGCTGCTGCGTACGCTGCAGATGGGTCAATAAGGATAAGGAGGTAGCACATGGCTGGAATCAACAACAATGTTGGTCAAAGCGGCTTGTCCTATGTTGACCAGCTGAAGAGTCTTCAAGATGGCGCGAAAAAGCCCGACGAAACAACAGGTAAGCAGGATCTTAAACAAGAAGACTTCTTATCTTTGTTGACTAAGCAATTAGCCCAACAAGACCCTTTTAAGCCGGTTAGCAATGACCAGATGATTGCGCAAATGGCTTCATTTGCGACCGTAGATGGCATTGGCAAAATGAATACACAGTTTGAAAGCTTGAATTCATCAATGACTTCTAACCAAGCATTACAGGCATCCTCTTTGGTTGGCCGCGATGTATTGGTTCCTGGTGCGGCAGGTGTGAAACCCGGTGATGGCGGTATGGCGTCAATGGTTAAGCTTCCTCAGGCAATGGACAATGTAATCGTCCGTGTTGAGAACGAAGTTGGCCAATTGGTTCGCACTTTTGATATCGGCTCTAAACCATCAGGCGACACACGTGTTGAATGGGACGGAAAAGACGAAGACGGTAACCCATTGCCGGCTGGTAAATACAACGTGAAAGCGTCGGGTTTACTGGATGGCGAGAACACAGAGTTCCAAGTTTCCAGTTATGCGAACGTGAACAGTGTGCTTCTTGGTAAGGGCGATGGCAACGTACTACTCAATCTGGCTGGTTTCACATCGCCAGTACGACTTGCTGAAGTACTAGAAGTTGGTAAAGCGTAACGCTTTAAAAGAGTGATTATGCTAGCTAGAGAGATTAGGAGAATATTGGAATGTCATATGTAGCTTTAAGCGGTCTATCCGCTGCACAACTAGACCTGAATACAACCAGTAACAACATTGCGAACGCAAACACATTCGGCTTTAAAGAGTCACGTGCGGAGTTTGGCGATGTTTACTCAAGTTCGTTATTCACTAACGCAAAAACGACGGCAGGTGGCGGTGCGCAAGCTAGCCAAGTGGCGCAACAGTTCCATGAAGGTTCAAGTATTTATACAAACAACCCAATGGACTTACGTGTAAGTGGTACAGGTTTCTTTGCAGTATCGAAAGACCGTATGGTACCGGAGATCAATGAACTAACGCGTAATGGTGCATTTCACCTAAACAAAGACAACTACATGGTTACCGCTAACGATGAGTTTCTTTTAGGTTACGATGTTGATCCAAACTCGGGTGAAGTTCTTTCTTACGCGCCAAAGCCTCTCGACATTCCTGCTGAGTTTGGTAAGCCAAAACAGACAGAAAACATTGAAGTAGGGGTTAACCTTCCTGCAAACGGTGATCTTAAAGACCCGGCTGCATTTAACTTCAAAGATGCTGATACCTATAACCGTGCAACGTCTTCGACGGTATACGATTCTATGGGGCAGTCTTACAAGTTAACGACTTACTACCTCAAAGATCAGACTCAACCAAACACTTGGCAGACGTACTACACCATGTCAGATGAGAACGGTGAAAAGCCGGTCAACATCACGGGTGGTGATGCGACAAATGCACAAGGTCACGTTGGTCATACAATGAAGTTCAACAATGACGGTACGTTGGCGAGCCTTAACAATGGCCAGCCAATTAACTCTGAAGCACTAGGTGCAGGAGCTAACCCAATTGATTTGAACGGTGCTGATCCAACGCAAGTACTTAAGTTTGGTCTAGATTCGTCAACTCAGTTTGCTGCTCCATTTGAACTAACTAAGTTCGATGAAGATGGCGCGACAACAGGTTTCTTAACCAAAATCGATTTCGATGAGTACGGCAGTGTTTTAGGTACTTACTCAAATGGTGAAAACGTAATGCTTGGCCGTGTAGGCTTGGTTCGTGTACCCAATGAGCAAGGCCTAGATAAGAAAGGCGGCACTCAGTGGGATTCTACTAATGACTCAGGTTCTAAAATCTGGGGTGAATCGAATAAAGGTTCATTTGGTAGCATCAACAACGGTTCGCTAGAGCAGTCGAACATCGATATGACTCAAGAACTGGTTGATTTGATTTCTGCTCAACGTAACTTCCAAGCGAACTCGCGTTCTCTAGAAGTACACAACCAACTGCAACAGAATATTCTTCAGATTCGTTAATCGTTTCGAGCGTTTGAATCATCTGCGAATACCCAATTCAATGTTATTGAATTGGGTATTGTTGCTGAATTTGATATGGCTGTTTGCTTTTCTATTTGCCGCCCCTATTGCCGCCCGGTAATGCCTCTGGCAACAATTATTCCTCAATGATCCTTTGACGATCACCCCTCTTCGTTCTTTTTCTATTTAAATTATTGATAAATAACAGTTAAAAATATTGGCACAGTGTTTGCTTTATTAGCCCCAGAAGATGATTTTTTGGAGCAAAATTATGGATCGCGCACTGTTTCTTGCCATGAGTGGCGCTAAGCAAAATATGCAAGCTTTGCAGCTACGTGCTAACAACCTTGCCAACGTAAGTACAACGGGTTTCCGTGCTGATTTAGCACAAGCACGTTCAATGCAAGCGTACGGTGAAGGCATGCCTACTCGTGTTTTCAGCATGACAGAACGTCCGGGTCATAATTTTGCACAAGGTAGCGTGGTCACCACTGGCCGCGATCTCGATGTCACTATTCAAGGTGATGGTTGGATTTCAGTGATGGATAACACAGGCCGTGAAGGTTTAACGCGTAATGGTAATCTAAAGGTTGACCAAAACGGTTTGTTAACCAACGCAAGCGGTCACTTGGTGTTAGGTGAGAATGACGCGCCAATCACGCTCCCAATCCCGATCAGCAAAGTAGAAATTGGTACAGATGGTACGATTTCGGTGATTCCTCAAGGCGCTCCAGCTGAAGAATTAGCGATTGTTGACCGTATTAAACTTGTACGCCCAGACAACCAAAGTTTGTTTAAAGATACGAATGGTCTATTCCGTTCGAAAAACCCAGATCAGGCATACGAAGCGGATGCAGCGGTAACGTTGCTTAAAGGTGCTATCGAAGGCAGTAACGTAAATGCTGTAGGTGAAATGACCAGCCTAATTGACTTGCAACGTCAGTTTGAAATGCAGGTCAAGATGATGAGCACGGCAGAGGAAATGGACAAGTCGTCTGATTCACTGCTTCGTATGAGCTAATAGAATTTAAAGGAATTTACTATGCATCCAGCATTATGGGTAAGTAAAACAGGTTTAGACGCACAACAAACCAATATCTCAACGATTTCGAACAACCTTGCCAACGCCTCGACCATTGGTTTTAAAAAGAGCCGTGCGGTGTTTGAAGATCTGTTCTATCAGAATATCAACCAGCCAGGTGGCCAATCGTCTCAAAATACTGAGCTGCCTAGTGGCTTGATGTTAGGTGCAGGTTCAAAAGTAGTCGCAACTCAAAAAGTGCACACTCACGGTAACGCGCAAACAACGTCGAACAGCTTAGATATGATGATTGAAGGCGACGGCTTCTTCCAAGTTGAAATGCCAGACGGTGAAACAGGTTACAGCCGAAATGGTCAGTTCACTCTGAACGGTGACGGCGCGATCGTTACATCAGGTCAAGGTTATGCTCTGCAACCAGAAATCGTGATTCCTGAAGATGCGATTTCGGTGACGGTTGGTAACGACGGCGAAGTATCAGTACGTCTACGTGGTGAGCAAAACAACGTCGTGGTTGGCCAAATCACCATCACTGACTTCGTAAACCCAGGTGGTTTAGAGCCTGTAGGTCAAAACCTTTACTTACCAACCGGTGCTAGTGGCGACCCGCAAGAGGGTGTTCCTGGCTTTGATGGCTTAGGTAATATTCGTCAGTCGATGCTCGAGACATCGAACGTCAACGTAACCGAAGAGCTGGTGAATATGATTGAAGCTCAACGTGTCTACGAAATGAATTCGAAAGTTATCTCGTCGGTAGACAAGATGATGAGCTTTGTTAACCAACAGCTGTAATTGGTTTATTAGCCATTTACTTATTGATAATTAATTGATTTTTCCAATTAACTGACGTGTTTCTACCAATTGATCTATTTACCATTGCCTGCTGAGAGTATATCGCCATGAAACGTATTTTTTGTTTAGCTCTGTTTATGTCTATGACGGGGTGTTCTGTTTTGGATCCTATTGAGACTCCGGCAGAAGAAAACGCAACCACAGTGGTTGATGCCGTGGAAGGTGATAAGTCGGCTCAAGAGAGCTCAGGCATTATTGATACACTTCGTGGTCGAACCGATCCAGTTGCTGGTGACCCAGCATGGGCGCCAATCAATCCAAAAGAAAAACCAGAACACTACGCAGCAGCAACGGGCTCATTGTTCAATGTTAATCACATTGGCAGCATGTATGACGACTCAAAACCTCGTGGTATTGGTGACATCATTACCGTGGCGTTAGACGAGAATACTCGAGCGACCAAGAAAGCCAACGCAGACATGTCTAAGTCGAATGATGCAACGATGGAGCCGCTTGCAGTTGGTGGTCAAGAGCTGACGATCGACAAGTACAACTTCTCTTATGATCTGAGCAACACCAACACCTTTGCGGGTGACGCGTCAGCCAACCAAAGTAACAGCATCAGCGGCTACATTACCGTTGAAGTTATCGAAGTCTTAGCCAATGGTAACCTAGTGGTCCGTGGTGAAAAGTGGATGACACTGAACACGGGCGATGAGTACATCCGCCTAAGCGGCACCATCCGTCCTGATGATATAGACTTCGAAAATACCATCGCTTCAAACCGTGTTTCTAACGCACGAATTCAGTATTCAGGTACGGGCGTGCAGAAAGATATGCAAGAGCCTGGATTCTTGGCACGATTCTTTAATGTATCTCTGTAGAGCTTGATAGGGCGTCGAGATACTGACAGCTCTCATTAATCACAAATATTTCGCTAAGTTATTATAAACTAAAGCAATACAGACAGGTTACTCAATGAAAAAACTCACACTCGTACTATTCGGCATGCTATTTCTTGCCACCAGTGCCCATGCTGCGCGTATTAAAGACGTGGCAAAAGTGGCGGGTGTTCGTAGTAACCAACTTGTCGGTTATGGTTTGGTTACGGGTTTGCCGGGGACAGGTGAGACAACTCCCTTTACCGATCAAACGTTTAACGCAATGCTGCAAAACTTTGGCATCCAATTGCCGCCCGGCACCAAGCCAAAAACTAAAAACGTCGCCGCGGTAATTGTTACCGCTGAACTCCCGGCATTCTCTAAGCAGGGCCAGGAAGTTGACGTAACGGTGTCTTCTATCGGATCAGCAAAAAGCCTTCGTGGTGGTACCTTACTGCAGACTTTCCTGAAAGGTCTAGACGGTCAAGTGTATGCTGTGGCTCAAGGTAACTTGGTAGTAAGTGGCTTTAGTGCACAAGGTAACGACGGTTCTAAGATTGTCGGTAACAACCCTAATGTCGGCATCATATCTAGCGGTGCGACGGTTGAACAAGAGATCCCGACCCCATTCGGTCGTGGTGACTACATAACCTTTAACCTAATTCAATCTGATTTCACAACGGCTCAGCGTTTGGCTGATGCGGTTAACAACTTCCTAGGTCCACAAATGGCGTCTGCGGTTGACGCGACGTCAGTAAAAGTTCGCGCTCCTCGAGAAATCAGCCAACGCGTGGCTTTCTTATCGGCAATCGAAAACATCGAATTTGATCCTGCAGAGGGTTCTGCAAAAATTATTGTTAACTCTCGTACCGGTACTATTGTGGTTGGTAAGCACGTTCGCCTAAGAGCGGCGGCGGTTACCCACGGTGGTATGACGGTTGCAATCAAAGAAAATCTCAACGTAAGCCAACCGAATGCATTCTCTGGCGGCCAAACGGTAGTGGTTCCTGATTCTGATATCGAAATCACGGAAGGCGATGGCAAGATGTTCAAATTTGAACCTGGCCTAACGCTGGATGATTTGGTCCGAGCAGTCAATGAAGTGGGCGCTGCACCTTCTGATTTAATGGCAATCCTTCAAGCACTGAAACAAGCGGGTGCAATTGAAGGTCAATTGATCATTATCTAGGGAATAACGCATGATTAAGAATAACAATGACATCGGCTTTATTCACGACATCGGCAGTTTAGACCGCCTTCGTCAACAAGCCGTAAACGGTGAAGAAGGCAGCGAAAAAGAGGCACTAACCGCGGCGGCAAAACAGTTTGAATCGATTTTCACCTCGATGTTGTTTAAGTCAATGCGCGATGCTAACTCAAGCTTTAAGTCGGATATGCTGAACAGCCAGAACGAGCAGTTTTATCGTCAGATGCAAGATGACCAAATGGCGAGTGAGTTGAGTGCTTCAGGTTCATTAGGCCTTGCGGACATGATTGTAGCTCAGTTAAGCGCTGGTCAAGCAAGCGACGCGACAGAAGATAAGGTTCGCAGTGAAGGTTTTGATACCTCGTTGGAAAGACCTCAATATTCAGGTCGTTCAGAAGAGAGAGCATCTGAAGTTCAATCTGCTTCCGCTGTTAAACAACCAGCATCTTTCGATTCCCCAGAATCGTTTGTTACCTCAATGAAGCCTTACGCTGAAAAAGCGGCGAGTGCACTCGGTGTTGATTCGTCACTGCTACTGGCGCAAGCGGCACTTGAAACAGGTTGGGGCTCTAAGATGATTAAGAACTCTTTGGGCAACAGTAATAACCTATTCAACATCAAAGCAGATAGAAGTTGGAAGGGCGATAAGGTCGCGACTCAAACTCTTGAGTTCCATGGCAAAACCGCCGTTAAAGAGTCTGCTTCTTTCCGTTCTTACTCTAATTTCGAAGAGAGCTTTAATGATTACGTGAAGTTCTTGAATGAAAATCCAAGATACGAAACGGCGCTACAGCATCAAGGCAATTCAGAGAATTTTATCAAAGGTATTCATCAGGCTGGTTACGCAACTGACCCTAACTATGCAGACAAGGTTTTACGAGTTAAAGCCAAGATTGATGAGATGAACTAGCGTCATAAATCAACATAGAGAGCTTGCTACTGGCAGGCTCTTTTCTTCTCCGTCCCTTCAGTTCTTACGCGTAATCCATAGTTATCTCCTTACACTTCAATAAATTATTGTCTTTTAACTCTCCATCATTTGTATTGGCACATATATTGCTTTTATCTTGGTAGTATGCGGTTGTAGTTAATCAGTTCATTCTGGTTTTGTTAAGTTTTTTTGGGGGCATTATGGCGTCGGATCTTCTGAATGTAGGGGCACAAAGTGTTCTTACGGCTCAGAGACAGCTCAACACCACAGGTCATAACATTTCTAACGCCAACACAGAGGGCTATAGCCGCCAGTCTGTGATTCAAGGTGTGAATGACCCGCGCCAGTACGGTGGGCAATCCTACGGTATGGGTGTGCATGTGGAAAATGTTCGCCGCTCTTGGGATCAGTTTGCCGTCAAAGAACTTAACTTATCGACAACCAATGCCGCCAACAAAGGCGATACCGAAGCCAACCTCGATATGCTGTCGAGCATGTTGTCGTCGGTCGCTTCAAAGAAGATTCCAGAAAACCTCAACGAATGGTTTGATTCTGTTAAGACTCTCGCCGATACCCCGAATGATGTGGGTGCGCGTAAAGTCGTTTTAGAAAAAGCAGGGCTTGTAACTAAAACCTTGAATGAATTTCATGAAACGGTACGTCAACAGTCTGATTCTACGAACAAAAAATTAGAAGTCGGCATTGAACGAGTAAACCAAATTGCGGTTGAGATTCGTGACGTTCAGCGTCTGATGATGCGAACACCAGGGCCTCACAATGATTTACGAGATCAGCACGAAAAGTTGATCAATGAGCTATCTGGCTACACCAAAGTGACGGTAACGCCGCGCTCTAATGCGGAAGGATTTAACGTCCATATTGGTAATGGTCATACCTTGGTTTCTGGTAGTGAAGCAAGTCAACTGAAGCTGGTTGATGGTTTGCCTGATACGCATCAGCGTAGACTAGCGATTGTTGAAGGTAAGTCTCTGAAGCCGATTACCAGTAATGATATCGATGGGAAAATCGGTGCCATGCTCGATATGCGAGACGAACACATTCCTGACATCATGGATGAGCTTGGGCGTTTGGCGACGGCTTTCTCGGAGAAAGTAAACTCACTTCAATCACAGGGTTTGGATCTCAATGGCAATGTTGGCCAAGACATCTTCACCGATGTGAACTCTGAGCGCGTGGCGAAATCACGCGTGACGGCTGGCAGCCAATCAAAGGCTGATGTTGCCGTATATATTGATGACACCTCTGCCTTGAAAGGTGGCGAGTATGGTCTTAAGTATGACGGCAGTGACTATGTCGTGACCAAACCTGACGGCGAAACGGTAAAAGTCAGCACGAATTCAGCAGGCAATGCTTTTTATCTAGATGGGATGCGAGTCGAAGTTCGAAACCCGCCTGAATTGGGTGAGAAGCTGTTACTGCGTCCAACGCGTAACTTTGCGGCTCAGATTCAGATGGAAACCAAAGACCCTAGAGATATTGCCGCACAAAGTTATGAGGCATCGACCACGTTCGCGAAAGGCTCGGCGGGGTTCAAAATCCTAGCGGCCGGTCAATTGCGTGAGTTTGAAGTGATTGTTTCACCAAAAGGTGATCAGTTTGCTGTGACTGACCCGAAAGGCAATATTTTAATGCAGCCGCAGCCGTACCCACCTGAAGGCCCGGTTACGATTAATGGCACGACTTTCGAGTTGACCGCTGGGGCTGTGGCAAACGATAAATTTACGGCAAACCTTGTCCCATCAGAGGGTGACAACGGTAACTTGCGTAAGCTGCAAGATCTCCAAACTGGAAAGATCTTGAATGATGGTGAGTCTACGATTTTGGACCTTTACCACAACTTGAATACCAACACGGGCCTGAAAGCGTCGACGGCAAATCGGTTAAGCGACATTGCCACCTTAGAAAAGGAATCCGCTCAGGAACGTATTGCTTCAGTTTCGGGGGTTAACCTCGATGAAGAAGCGGCAAATATGATGAAATTTCAGCAAGCGTACATGGCTTCTTCACGCATCATGCAAGCAGCCAATGATACGTTCAATACTATTTTGGCTCTGAGGTAGGAAGTATAAATGTTGAATCGTATTTCTAGCTTCCACAACTACCAATCTGTTCAGAACGACTTGCGTCGTCAAGAGAACAAGATACATCACAACCAAGCGCAACTTGCTTCTGGTAAGAAGTTGCAGTCGCCAAGTGATGATCCTCTTGCGACTCACTATTTACAGAATATTGGTCAGCAATCAGAGCAGCTTAAGCAATATAGTGACGCAATCGTCTTGGTTCGTAATCGATTAGAGCATCATGAGGTATTGGTCTCCAACACCGAAGGCTTTGCTGATGAAGCAAAACGAACCGTGATGGAAATGATTAACGGTGCGCTTTCTCCAGAGGACCGTTTAGCGAAGAAACGCGAGATCCAAGAGCTATCAAATAATTTTCTGCATCTAGCTAACTCTCAAGATGAGTCGGGTAACTACACGTTTGCGGGTACTAAGCCGAAGAATCAACCCTTCTTTAGAGATAACCAAGGTAACGTCAGCTATCAGGGCGATGACTATCAGCGAAAGATGCGTGTAGCGAGTAGCTTCGAGATGGCGATGAATGATCCAGGCAGTAAGTTATTTATGGAAATAGATAACCCGTTTGGTGATTACGAACCGCAGTACGAACTCGAACCCGCTTCTGAATTACTTTTGGAACGTGCGACGAACTCAGCTGAAGATGGGTCAACGTATAAAGTGACGTTCGTTGATATGCAGACAGGAAATTATGCTTATCAACTTGAAAAAGATGGCGCAGTGGTGGCCGCAGAAGACTTTGATCCTTCGACTGGCATTGTCTATGAAGGGCTGAATATCCAAATCAAAGGCCAAATCACTAAAGGTGATTCGATCACCTTAGAACCGCGAGAGACTTTCTCTATCTTTGATACGTTCAAAGAAGCTGCTGAGCAGGCTGAAAACCCGGTATCGGATGCATCAGCAACAGCGAAATTGCACCAAGTAACCGAAGAGTTCCACGCCGCGTTTATCCATTTGACCAAGGCGAGAACCGATGTTGGTGCGCGTTTAAGTACGCTGGATATTCAAGAGCAACAGCATGAAGATTTTAAGTTGTCTTTAGCCAAAGCGAAAAGCAACTTTGAAGATTTGGACTACTCGAAAGCCATCATTGAGTTCAATGAAAACTCTCGAGCATTGCAAGCTTCTCAACAAGCGTTTGGTAAAACCAAAGACCTGACCTTGTTTAACTATATTTAATGATCAATCGATATTTAGTGGTGAACTAACGCTCACCATTGAAGTTAGATTCTTTGCCGTATGTGCTATGCCGTATGAGCGAATCACTTCAACCTTTGCCGGTTTTTTATACAAGATGTCATCTGTCTGAAAATAGCGGCAAAAAGCGGCAATGGGTCAACGAAGGTACTTTTTGTTCCCCAAGCCAGTTAAACCAAATCGAGTTAAGTTTTAATTTAAGTGATTGATTTTATATATATTAAAAATTAATCGAAACAGTATTAAACTTGGCATATAACTTGTATCTGTATTGGTCATTAAATGATTTATACAGATCTTAAACCCTGCATAGGGTTTAGCGAGTAATACACGGTCAGTGCTTATCCATATGAGAGTAAAGCTGGCCGCTTCGCAGAAAGTTTGCGAACTCATAAGGAGAGCAAAATGGCTATTAATGTAAGCACTAACGTTTCTGCTATGACAGCACAGCGTTACCTGAATAAAGCGTCTAATGATTTAGCGACCTCTATGGAGCGTTTGTCGTCAGGGCATAAAATCAACAGCGCGAAAGATGATGCAGCTGGTCTGCAAATCTCTAACCGTTTAACGGCGCAATCACGTGGTTTAGACGTGGCAATGCGTAATGCCAATGATGGTATTTCTATTGCACAAACCGCTGAAGGCGCGATGAACGAATCAACTAACGTATTACAACGTATGCGTGATCTGGCGATTCAATCATCAAACGGTACGAACTCGGCAGCGGAACGTACAGCGCTTAATGAAGAGTCTTCGGCACTTCAAGATGAGCTAAACCGTATCGCGGAAACGACCTCTTTTGGTGGCCGTCGTCTGTTGAATGGTTCATTTGGTGAAGCATCTTTCCAGATAGGTTCTAGCTCTGGTGAAGCAATGATTATGGGACTCACTAGTGTTCGTGCTGATGATTTCCGTATGGGCGGTACTACGTTCGATTCTGAAAATGGTAAAGATAAAAGCTGGGAAGTGCCGCCAACGGCGAGCGATCTTAAGTTTGAATTCAGAACCAAAGCAGGTGAAGACATCGTTTTAGATATCAATACCAAAGCGGGTGATGATATCGAAGAGCTTGCTACTTACATTAATGGTCAATCTGATCTTGTGAACGCATCGGTTACCGATGATGGTCGCATTCAACTATTTGTTGCTGAACCTGACCTTGAAGGTGCAATGTCGATCTCTGGTGGTTTAGCCTCTGAGCTAGGTATTAAGAGTGAAGGCCGTGCAACATCGGTTCAAGATATCAGCCTGACTAGCGTTGCAGGTTCACAAAACGCAATCAGCGTAATTGATTCTGCAATGAAGTACGTAGATTCACAGCGTGCTGATTTGGGTGCTAAACAGAACCGTCTAAGCCACAGTATTAATAACTTGGCAAACGTTCAAGAGAACGTAGATGCTTCTAACAGCCGAATCAAAGATACGGACTTTGCGAAAGAGACGACGCAAATGACCAAATCACAAATTCTGCAACAAGCAGGTACTTCGATACTTGCTCAAGCAAAACAGTTGCCTAACTCTGCAATGACACTATTGCAATAGTTATTGGTTGAACTTGCTGCTCGTGTTCAGACGTGAGCCATGCAGCAAGGGAAACTGGCAAGCATACTTACTATGAGTGTTTAGCTCTCTCATCTCTCACCTGCTATTCATTTTTACGGTAAGAATGCAACGGCGAGTCAGAAATGTGTTCATTTCTCGATGATCTCCACACAGGCTCTGACCTGCCAACTAGCCCCGGTTCTCTCAAAGGAAAAGGGGCTTTTTCCTTTCTGTTATTTATTTCTCTGTTTCCTATCTTTCTTATTTCTATCTTTTTGCTTTTTACCTTTTTGTTTTCTTGTCTTTTGCGTTTCCCACTGGTTTCTAACTTTTAGTTTTCTAACCCTTAACGCTTCAATTCGCTCCATTTTCGTCGCTAAAAATGGTCCACTTGGCTAGATGAATTGCACAATTTTTATGCCCATCAATGATCTTTGGTGATTGATCATTTCTGAGCGTTGACCAACTTGAACGGTAGTTAGCGTGTTTTTTGAACAAATTAAGATTTATACCCGATTAAACCCCATCGCCTTTTTAGAAAAGTGTGAAATTTAACTTACTGATAAGTAATGATTTAATATTTTATTTGTGGTTTTTTTAAAGTTTTTCTAAAGCTTCGGGATTTTGAGCCGTTATTAAATGTAACTTTGAGAGAACTACTTGGTTTTCCGAGACGTCGGAAACCGCTATACCGGAAAATCAATTGGAGAAATCACCATGGCAGTGAATGTAAATACAAACGTTTCAGCGATGACAGCGCAACGTTACCTAAACAACGCAAACAGCGCACAACAAACATCAATGGAGCGTCTAGCTTCAGGCTCTAAAATCAACAGCGCAAAAGATGACGCTGCGGGCCTACAAATCTCTAACCGTTTGAACGTTCAGAGCCGCGGCCTTGATGTTGCTGTTCGTAACGCGAATGACGGTATCTCTATTGCACAAACTGCTGAAGGTGCAATGAACGAGACAACCAACATCCTGCAACGTATGCGTGATTTGTCTCTACAATCTTCAAACGGCTCAAACTCAAAATCAGAGCGTGTAGCGATTCAAGAAGAAGTAACAGCACTGAACGACGAACTAAACCGTATCGCGGAAACGACGTCTTTTGGTGGTAACAAGCTGCTTAACGGTACTCACGGTACTAAATCATTCCAAATCGGTGCGGATAACGGTGAAGCGGTAATGCTTCAACTGAAAGACATGCGCTCTGATAACGCTCAAATGGGTGGTAAGAGCTACCAAACTGAGAACGCGAAAGACAAAGACTGGAACGTTCAAGCTGGCGCAAACGACCTAAAAATGTCGTTCACTGATAACTTCGGCCAAGCACAAGAAATCGATGTGTCTGCGAAAGCGGGCGACGACATTGAAGAGCTAGCAACGTACATCAACGGTCAACAAGATTCTGTTAAAGCGTCTGTAACTGAAGACGGTAAGCTGCAAATGTTTACTGGCAACAATAAAGTTGAAGGCGAAGTAGCATTCTCTGGCAGCCTTGCTGGCGAACTAGGCATGCAACCTGGCAAAGATGTAACGGTTGATACTATCGACGTAACATCAGTTGGCGGCGCACAAGAATCTGTTGCAGTTATCGATGCGGCACTTAAGTATGTAGATAGCCACCGTGCTGAACTGGGTGCTTTCCAAAACCGTTTCGACCACGCTATCAGCAACTTAGACAACATTAACGAAAATGTTAATGCATCTAAGAGCCGTATTAAAGATACCGATTTCGCGAAAGAAACGACTCAGATGACTAAGTCTCAGATCCTTTCTCAAGCTTCAAGCTCGATCCTTGCTCAAGCGAAGCAAGCTCCGAACTCGGCACTTAGCCTACTAGGTTAATCGATTAAAAAGCCACGTTGCAATGTTGGTTATAAGCGCTGTTGATCATAAGTGTTGTTGATCATAAACGTTAACGTTAGGCTTCCACAAATTAGCTCGTGGTGAGAGATGAGCGCTAAACAGACCCAGCTTCGGCTGGGTTTTTTATTGCCTGTAATTTGGCGAAGGTGTATTTGGAAAAGTGCCATGTTGGTAAGCAGGAGCAAAAGCGAGATTCCCTCGCTTACTACATCGAAGCAGTCTCTCGTCACCCCAGAATCGAGTAGAACGAGATATCAGGAATCTTTTTTGGTTTTTATATTCAACACCACGCCCATTAATTCGAGCTGAATGGAAACTTTAGCGAATGTCGCCCTATTAATTGAAGCCCGATCACACTTTTCCTTGTTGTTGAAAATAATACGAAAAAACTCGCAATTTTTATTAAAGCTTCTAATTAAGGGGCCGTTAAAGGGATTGAGAGAAATGATATGTACCAATGTAAGGTGAGAGAGACACTGGTGCATAAACAAAATTGACATGTATTTGTGTGAGGTGAGAGTCATATAAGTACATTAAAAAATGCCTAAAGGAGATCAACTATGGCGATTAATGTAAGCACTAATGTGTCTGCAATGACGGCTCAGCGCTACCTAAATAGCGCGGCTGAAGGTACTCAAAAATCAATGGAGCGTTTGTCTTCTGGCTATAAAATCAATAGCGCAAAAGATGATGCTGCAGGCCTACAAATCTCTAACCGCTTAACGTCGCAAAGCCGTGGCCTAGATATGGCTGTGAAAAACGCGAATGATGGTATCTCTATTGCACAGACAGCTGAAGGTGCAATGAATGAGTCAACTAACATTCTGCAACGTATGCGTGACCTTTCTCTTCAATCTTCAAATGGTTCAAACAGCAAATCTGAACGTGTTGCGATCCAAGAAGAAGTCTCTGCTCTAAACACAGAACTTAACCGTATTGCTGAAACGACCTCTTTTGGTGGTAACAAGCTTCTTAACGGTACTTACGGCAGTCAATCTTTCCAAATCGGTGCAGATTCTGGTGAAGCAGTAATGCTGACTATGAATAACATGCGTACTGACACTCAAGACATGGGTGGCAAGAGCTACGGCGTTACAGAAGGCAAAGATGCTTCTTGGCGTGTAGCTGCAGGTTCTGATCTGACTATCAAATACAACGATAAGTTTGGTGAAGCACAAGAGTTGTCTATTTCTGCGAAGGAAGGCAACGATATGGAAGAGCTAGCAACTTACATTAATGGTCAGAGCCAAGACGTTAAAGCGTCAGTTGGTGAAGGCGGCAAACTGCAACTTTTCGCTTCAAGCCAAAAAGTTGAAGGTGATGTTGAGTTCGGTGGCAGCCTTGCTGGTGAGCTAGGTATCGGTGCCGCTAAAGACGTGACTGTTAACGATATCGATGTAACTTCGGTTGCTGGCGCGAACGAAGCGGTATCTATCATTGATGGCGCACTAAAATCTGTAGATAGTAACCGTGCTTCTCTTGGTGCTTTCCAAAACCGTTTTGACCACGCAATCAGCAACTTAGATAACATCAACGAAAACGTTAATGCGTCTAAGAGCCGTATCAAAGATACCGATTACGCGAAAGAAACGACAGCAATGACGAAGTCTCAAATCCTACAACAGGCGAGTACTTCTATCCTAGCTCAAGCAAAACAATCACCATCAGCAGCTCTAAGCTTATTGGGCTAAACTTACCTCGGTAAGTAGCGGTAAACTCTACTCTGGGTAGAGTTTTACTGTATGGCTCACAAAGGAGGGAGGGAGACTGTTATGGAAATACCATCCAATGCATCGAACATCCAGCCTTATGGCTCACCTAATGGCATTAAATTTGCAAGCGATGAAGGTAGTAGTGCGTCGAGCACTTCACGACTGAAAGAAGCAACATCTTATGGCAAGGTAGAAAAATCGAAAGAGCAAGCTACCGAAGCGGTGATTCAATTAGCTCAACATCGACAAGAGTTAAACGATGAAGAGCGAGTCAAGATGGTAGAGAAGGTAAACGAGTTTATCTCCTCTCTCAACAAGGGTGTTGCCTTTAAAGTCGATGAAGAGTCGGGGAGAGATGTGGTTACCATTTATGAGACCACAACCGGTGATATTATTCGCCAGATCCCTGACGAAGAAATGCTTGAAATTCTAAGACGCCTAGCAGCCCAAAATTCAAATAGTAGAATATTTGAGGTGAAGGTTTAAGTCGTATTATTGAGGTGGTTTAATGAGTTTTGGCCCAATGGGGATTTCGTCTGGCATGGATATCAATTCCATGGTCAGCAAAATTGTTGATTCGGAGCGTGTACCTAAACAGCAACGAATTGATAATGAACGAACGCGAATCGATACCAGCATTAGTGCCTATGGAAGACTCAGAGAATCCCTTGATTCGATGAAAAACCTGATGACAAACTTTCGTCAGGAAAAAGCTTTTGCTGTGCGAACAGTTGAAAGTACCGATGAAGGTCTTGTCTCTGCAACCGCGACTACCGAAGCGATCGCTGGCAAATATGCCATCGATGTGTTGCAGCTTGCCCAGAGTCATAAAGTGGCTTCTGATGTACTGTCAGAGGACATGAAATTTGGCCCAGGTAAGCTGCAGGTTTCGCTTGGTGATGACAGCTTTGATGTGCAAGTTGGCGACAGATCGAAACTTATCAATGTCGTTCGCAGTATAAACGGCGCAGATAGCAATCCAGGCGTTCGTGCATCTATTATCAATGATGTCGAAGGCCCACGACTTATTGTCGCCTCGAACCAGTCTGGTTCAGATCAGCAGATCAGCATTAATGTAGAGTCTGATGCTGCTAATCCTCTAAAAAAACTCGAATACAAAACTCTAGAAGAGCGTGTGAAGGCGCTTGAGAAAGCGCGCCTTGCTGCACAAGATGTTCTTGCTCTAACCCCTGCAGGAAAAGCCGTTGAACTCATCGATGAAGCGATCGCTAACGATGACCCAAATGCGAGTGAAAAACTCGATGAAGACGGAAATGTTATCCCAGCAACCCAAACCGATTCTGCCTCAGATGTTGACGGAGACTCTCAAAGTCTTAGCTACGGCGAGCAAGCCGCAGCCGATGGTCAAGCTGCGCTAGACGCAGCTCAGGCGTCAAAGTCTGTGATGCCCGAAGACAATATCCCAGGTTGGACTGAGACAGCCTCAGGAACTCTTTTAGATTCTTACTACACACCAGAACTTGAGCTTGATGAAAAAGCGATAGAGAAGGCGCCTGACGTGCCGGGGTGGTCAAATGCTGCCTCGGGTACTCTGACCGATTCCTACGTGACGCCGAAAGAAGCTCAGCAAAAGCTGGAAGCTGAACAAGCGCGAATCGAAGATAAAATTTCACAAGAAAAAGCCGATTTGGCTGAGAAAGTTCAAAAAGGCGAATTGACCGCGGAACAAGCCAAAGAAATTGAGCGTGCGAAATTAGAACCCGAAGAGCGTGAGCTTTTAGAGAAAGTCGATAAAGCGCAAGCTGAGCTCGAACAGGCACAACAGTCTTTTGATACCTATAGCGGTATGGCTGAAGTTCAGGCAGGGCAAGATTCAATGGTCGTTCTAGACGGCGTTGCACAGCTTTCGAGTAATAACAATGTGATTGAAGATGCCGTAGAAGGTATCGATATTACGGTGAAAGGCAAAACGCCAAAAGATAAGCCACCGGCCGAAATCGGTGTTGAGTACGACCGTAATAGTGTGCGCCAAGACATTGAATCTTTCGTTAACTCTTACAATCAGTTTTATCAAGTGTCTAAGAACTTGGCGGGTGTTGATCCAACGACTGGCCAAAAAGGGCCGCTTTCTGGCGACAGTACTGTACGTAATGCCGACTCGCGATTGAAAGGGGTGTTCTCATCAAGTATTGAAGGCGCGCCTGCTAATCTCAAGTCATTGACTGAATTTGGTATCACGACCACAAGGCAAGGCTCGCTAGAAATTAACTACGACATGCTTGATCGTCAACTTAATAATAACTTCGATAAGTTGGGTGAGTTCTTTGGCGGCAACAATGGTTTCGCCAAAAAAGTGGAAGATGCGATTCAAGGTATCACTGGTATCACAGGTTCGATTCGTACTAGAGAAAAGAGCTTAGTCGAGCAAAACTACCGCTTGGTTGATGATCAAAGCGCACTCGATCGCCGCATGGACAGCCTAGAAAACCGCACACATTCTAAGTTTACTGCCATGCAAGATGCGACTAGCAAGATGCAATCCCAGCTGGGCAGTATGATGAATGCGTTGGGCTAATAGATGAACAGTCAGCTGCAAGAGCTTTGTGAACTCGATCAATTAATTATCTCTAAGCTTGAATTTAGTGAAATTAATGCTGAAGAAATAACGCGGCTTGTCGATAACAGAGAACAGTTATTGCAAAACGTGCTTCAAATAATCGACTCACACCCCGACGTTAAGCAAAGTTCTGAGTGGTTTGAAGCCATTACCAGAACCAGAAAATTAGTCGAATTGATGCAGTCAGAGACGAGTCGAGTAGGTAAGACCCTACACAAATACCGTCACGGCGCTAAATCAGTTCAACAATACAAAAAGTTTTTATAAAAGAGGTTTACTATGCGCGGTTCTTTACAGGCATATAAAAAGGTATCAGTGGATAGTCAGCTAACAGCTGCCTCACCGCATAAGATTGTACAAATGCTAATGGCAGGTGCTATCGAGCGCTTGATTCAAGGTAAAGCGGCAATGCAAGCGGGCAACATCCCAGTGAAAGGCGAGCGACTTGGTAAGGCTCTGGATATCATTATTAGCCTACGTAGTTGCCTGTCTATGGACGATGGTGGCGATATTGCGAAAAACCTAGATCAACTTTATGAGTTCATGATCACGCAAATTTCTGCGGCAAATCACAAAAATGACCCACAGCCTATTGATGATGTTGTCGATATTATCCGCGAAATTAAGAGCGCTTGGGACCAAATTCCGAACGAATATCACAACTTGACGTCTGCTGACGTAGGTATTTAAAGAAAAACTGCAGTTTTAACCAATCTCATATCCCTTAATTGGTTGGTTGCCTTATTTTTTTAATCAAATAAAATAGAAGCCATTAGATAGCCTAATGGCTTTTTTCGTTGCTGATTTCCTAAATTTGTCCACGTAGACCATAATCATTGATACTTTTCTCTGTTTTATCGATTACGTCGCTCACCGTTTTTCTGCATCGCACCAAAATAAAGGCAATAATTCCTACTTATGCAAAGTTTGGCAAAACTGCTTGTCGTCGACGATAGCGCTCAAGATCGTCACAATTTAAGCACAATATTAGAGTTTGTAGGAGAGAGCTGCGAAGTAATCAGCTCTGAACAAGCACGTAAAGTTGACTGGTCACTACAGTGGGCCGGCTGCATTATTGGTACCATTAAAGGTAAAGGCTTCAACGCATTACTGAATGAAAAGCTTGTTCACGCCAATCACATCCCTTTACTGGTGATTGGTAAAAACAATCACCCGGTTGACGAGCTAACTAACTATGTTGGCGAGCTTGAACTTCCTCTTAACTACCCGCAATTAAGTGATGCATTAAGGCACTGTAAAGATTTCTTAGGCCGCAAGGGCGTTCAAGTGGTGTCTTCGGCACGCAAGAACACACTGTTTCGCAGCCTAGTAGGGCAAAGTGCTGGTATTCAAGAAGTACGTCACTTAATTGAACAAGTCTCTTCTACGGAAGCGAACGTGCTGATTCTTGGTGAATCTGGTACCGGCAAAGAAGTCGTAGCGCGTAATATTCACTATCACTCTAAGCGCCGTTCTGGGCCTTTCGTGCCTGTGAATTGTGGTGCTATTCCACCAGACTTACTCGAAAGTGAGTTGTTTGGTCATGAGAAGGGCGCATTTACTGGTGCGATTACTGCACGAAAAGGTCGCTTTGAATTGGCTGAAGGTGGCACACTGTTTCTTGATGAAATTGGCGATATGCCAATGGCAATGCAAGTTAAGTTGTTGCGTGTACTGCAAGAGCGCTGTTTTGAACGCGTAGGTGGTAACAGCACCATTAAAGCTGACGTTCGTGTGATTGCAGCAACACACCGCAATCTTGAAGACATGATCGACGATGACTCGTTCCGTGAAGATCTTTATTACCGCTTGAATGTATTCCCGATTGAAATGCCGGCGCTTCAAGATCGTAAAGAAGATATTCCACTGTTGCTTCAAGAACTAATGACTCGAATGGAAGCGGAAGGCAGTATGCCTATCTGCTTCACGGCTCGTGCTATCAATTCTTTGATGGAGCACTACTGGCCAGGTAACGTTCGTGAGCTAGCGAACCTCGTTGAGCGAATGGTTATCCTGTATCCGAATAGCTTGGTTGATGTGAATCATCTACCCACTAAATATAGATACAGTGATATCCCTGAGTTCCAGCCTGAATTTAATCGCTTTGTGTCAGAAGAAGAGCAAGAACGTGATGCACTTTCTGATTTGTTCTCAGAAGATTTCAGCTTTGACCAGCAAGATGATCTTGCCGATAACGCGAATGCGCCTCAAGAGTTACCACCAGAAGGTGTTAATTTGAAAGAGCTGTTGGCGGATATGGAAGTGAACATGATTAACCAAGCTTTGGAAGCGCAGGGTGGCATTGTTGCCCGTGCTGCAGACATGCTTGGAATGCGCAGAACCACTCTGGTTGAAAAAATGCGTAAGTATAATCTACAGCGATAGAGCTCAGATTCGTGTTCAGCGATATCAAATTAAGACGGGTGTTGAGTTAAAGCATCGTTTTGGTTGAGAGAATAGAGAGGGCATAGTCGAGTTGTTGCTTGCTTAACTATGTGATAAATATAGCAAATAGCCTGACGCGTGTTTTACGTGTCAGGCTGTTTTAGTATTTGAGGCAAATTTTTGACATGCACGGATCTAACGAATCAGAAAATCAGTCACACCTAGATTCAGTTGAACAGCAGGTTGAGCGCTATAAGCAAGTGCTTGATGTGATGCCAGCAGGTGTCATCTTGTTAGATACTCATGGTGAAGTAAGGGAAGCGAACCCAGAAGCGCACCGAATTTTAGGTGTGGAACTGGTGGGCGAGAAGTGGTTTTCGGTGATTCAAAGTGCCTTTGACCCTAAAGACGATGATGGACATGAGATCTCACTGAAGAATGGGCGTAAGGTTCGTTTGGCTATTTCAGCTTCTACCACGGGTCAACTTATCTTGATTACCGACCTGACAGAAACTCGTCTTCTACAGTCTCGCGTGAGTGATCTTCAGCGTTTGTCGTCGCTAGGCAGAATGGTAGCCTCGTTGGCACATCAGGTTCGTACGCCACTCTCTAGTGCGATGCTGTATGCATCAAACCTTGCCGCGCCGAACCTGCCGCCAGCAACAAAAACGCGCTTTCAATCTAAGCTTATGGATAGGCTCCATGACTTAGAGAAGCAAGTGAATGACATGCTGTTGTTTGCTAAAGGTGGCGACAACAAGGTTGTGAAGCCATTTACCGTTGCTGAACTGATCACTGAATTTCACCCAATGGTGGAAGCGGCATTAAAATCGAACCAGATTGATTATTGCCAGGAAGTTGAGGGTGAAGAGACTCAGATGTTTGGCAATGCTAATGCTATCGCTTCTGCTCTGAGCAACCTAGTTTTGAACGCAGTGCAAATTGCGGGTAAAGAATCGCAGATTGATGTTTTTTTTAGGCCCGTAAACGGCGAGCTTAAGATATCAGTGCAAGACAGTGGCCCCGGCGTACCGAAAGAGCTTCAAGGTAAAATTATGGAACCCTTCTTTACCACTCGTTCGCAAGGTACAGGTCTAGGCTTAGCCGTTGTACAAATGGTCTGTCGAGCACATGAAGGCCGACTGGAATTGATATCAGAAGAAGGGGACGGTGCATGCTTTACTATGTGTCTACCGCTGGAAAGAAGAGCTTCTTCTGAAGACTAATAAGTTTTAACTGAATTTACACTGGAGAATCCTATGGCTCAAAGCAAAGTGTTAATCGTCGAAGATGATGAAGGTCTACGCGAAGCCCTTGTCGACACTCTCGCGCTTGCTGGCTATGAATGGCTGGAAGCGGATTGTGCGGAAGATGCTCTGGTAAAATTGAAATCGAACTCCGTTGATATTGTTGTCTCTGATGTGCAGATGGCAGGTATGGGCGGCTTAGCACTGCTAAGAAATATCAAGCAGCATTGGCCAAATCTACCAGTATTGTTGATGACAGCGTATGCCAACATTGAAGACGCCGTTGCCGCAATGAAAGAGGGCGCTATAGACTATATGGCAAAGCCATTTGCGCCTGAAGTACTGCTCAATATGGTGAGCCGTTATGCTCCGGTAAAATCGGATGATAATGGCGATGCCATCGTTGCCGATGAGAAAAGTATCAAGCTAATGATGTTGGCTGATAAGGTGGCTAAAACCGATGCTAACGTCATGGTGTTGGGGCCAAGTGGCTCTGGTAAAGAGGTCATGTCTCGCTATATTCACAACGCTTCGAGCCGTAAAGACGGTCCGTTTGTTGCGATTAACTGTGCCGCGATTCCAGATAACATGTTGGAAGCAACACTGTTTGGCTACGATAAAGGCGCATTTACTGGTGCTATTCAAGCTTGTCCTGGTAAATTTGAGCAAGCTCAAGGTGGTACTATTTTGTTGGATGAGATCAGTGAAATGGATCTTAGCCTACAAGCAAAACTACTGCGCGTGTTGCAAGAGCGCGAAGTTGAACGTCTTGGTAGCCGTAAGAGTATCAAACTGGATGTTCGTGTTCTGGCAACCAGTAACCGCGACCTAAAGCAGTATGTTTCTGAAGGGAATTTCCGTGAAGATTTATACTACCGCCTGAATGTATTTCCAATTACTTGGCCAGCACTGTGTGAACGTAAAGGCGATATTGAGCCGCTTGCGAAGCACTTAGTTGAGCGCCATTGTACCAAACTTGGTATGCCTGTTCCTGTTCTGTCCGAGCAAGCCCTCAGTAAGCTCGTCAATTATCCGTGGCCAGGTAATGTGCGTGAACTGGATAATGTCGTGCAGCGCGCTCTAATTCTGAGTGAGCAAGAAAATATTTCAGGTGAGCACATCTTGCTTGAAGGTGTCGATTGGCAAGACGCAAGTGGCCTACAGCAAATTGTTGAAGGCAACAGTGTTGCAGCGCCAGATATCAAGCCGATTGCTGAAGCGAACCCTATTGGTAAAGTCTCGGCTGCCAGCGAAGGGCTTGGAAATGAGCTTCGAGATCAAGAGTATGCGATTATTCTTGAGACGCTGATCGCTTGTAATGGCCGACGCAAAGAAATGGCAGAAAAGTTGGGCATTAGCCCTCGCACATTGCGTTATAAGTTGGCGAAAATGCGCGATGCTGGAATAGATATCCCAAACTGAGGATAGATTAGTAGTGTCAGCTTTCTGACTAGTGTAATACGATGTCTAGTCAATTTAATGTGTGGCACGCTAATTGCTCTGTCAATAATACAGCTAAATAGATAGTCATAATTTTGACTCCTGAGGTAGTAGATGAGAATAGATGGTTTACAAGGCGAAATGCAGGCAATGATGGTTGAAGCTGCTAGCGCGCGTCCTGCTGCAACGGGGCAAGCGGTCGGTGCAGATTTTGGCAACATGCTGACGCAGGCCATTAATAACGTGAACTCATTACAAAAGACCTCAGGTGATCTTCAAGCTCGTTTTGATAGTGGTGACCAAAGCGTGTCTCTATCGGACGTGATGATTGCTCGTAATAAATCTAGTGTGGCTTTTGAGGCGACGATCCAAATTAGAAATAGATTGGTCGAATCGTACAAAGAGCTGATGAATATGCCGGTATAAGTTGGGTAATTAAATAGTGGCAGATAATAGTCAAACAACAGATTTAACCGTAAGCGACAGCAATGACCATGCACTCATTGCAGGTTCTGAGCTTGACGGAGAAGGGCAAAATCCCGATCTAGGTGAACGCAGTTCCTCTAAGTTCGATATGGCCGTCGGTGATCTCGATTTACTTCGTCAGGTCGTCTTAGTCCTATCTATTTCTATCTGTGTAGCGCTGATTGTGATGCTGTTTTTCTGGGTGAAAGAGCCAGAAATGCGTCCATTAGGGGCTTATGAAACAGAAGAGTTGATTCCCGTACTTGATTACTTGGATCTACAAAAGATCGAATACACTCTTGAAGGTAACACTATCTCGGTACCCGCCAGTGAGTACAACTCATTAAAGCTTAATATGGTACGAGCGGGTTTGAATCAAGAGCGAAACGCAGGTGATGACATCCTCATGCAAGACATGGGTTTTGGTGTATCACAACGTGTCGAGCAAGAGCGCCTTAAATTAAGTCGTGAAAGACAGCTTGCGAAAGCCATTGAGCAGATGAAACAGGTACGTAAAGCTCAGGTTTTATTGGCCTTGCCAAAGCAGAGTGTCTTTGTTCGTCACAATCAAGAAGCCTCAGCTTCCGTATTTCTGACTCTGAAAACTGGCAGTAACCTCAAGCAGCAAGAAGTTGATTCTGTTGTCGACATGGTGGCAAGTGCCGTTCCGGGAATGAAAACCTCACGTATCACGGTGACCGATCAGCATGGCCGACTGTTGAACTCAGGTTCTCAAGACCCGATGTCAGCTGCGCGTCGTAAAGAACATGAGTTAGAGCGCAATCAAGAGCAAGCGCTGCGTGAAAAAATTGACTCTATCCTAATTCCTATTCTTGGGTTTGGTAACTATACCGCTCAGGTTGATATTCAGCTTGATTTTAGTGCTGTGGAGCAAACGAGAAAACGTTTTGATCCGAATACGCCAGCGACTCGAAGTGAATACACGTTAGAAGATTATAACAACGGCAACACTGTGGCTGGTATTCCTGGTGCTTTGAGTAACCAGCCCCCAGCAGATGCTTCAATTCCTCAAGATGTCGCTCAGATGAAAGACGGTGCGATGACGGGGCAAGGCTCGGTTCACAAAGAAGCGACCCGAAACTTTGAGCTAGACACAACCATCAGCCATGAACGTAAACAGAGCGGCACGGTTAACCGTCAGACGGTATCGGTAGCGATCAAAGACCGTCAATCACTGAACCCTGATACGGGCGAAGTGGTTCATACGCCAATCCCTGCCAGTGAAATTAATGCGATTCGTCAGGTACTGATTGGTACTGTCGGCTTTGATGAAAATCGTGGCGATTTACTCAATGTGTTAAGCATGCAGTTCGCACCACAAGTGACGGATGTTGTCGCTGATGTACCAATTTGGGAACATCCAAACTTCAATGATTGGGTACGTTGGTTTGCGAGCGCGTTGGTTATTATCGTCGTGGTATTGGTACTTGTTCGCCCTGCAATGAAGAAACTGCTTAACCCAGCAGCTGACGATGATGATCAAATGTACGGCCCTGATGGTATGCCAATTGGCGCCGACGGCGAAACCAGCTTAATTGGTGGTGATATTGAAGGTGGCGAGTTGTTTGAATTTGGTTCAAGCATCGACTTACCAAACCTTCATAAAGACGAAGATGTGCTGAAAGCAGTACGTGCTCTTGTAGCGAATGAACCAGAGCTAGCAGCTCAAGTAGTTAAGAATTGGATGGTAGATGGCTAACGAAATAGTTCCACAACAAACTGAAGGTGGTGAAGTACTTGATGTCTCTGGCGTGGATATCGGTTCAATCTCAGGCGATGAACGCGCTGCGATCTTGTTGCTAAGTCTAAATGAAGAAGACGCTGCTGGTATTATTCGTCACCTAGAGCCAAAGCAGGTTCAGCGTGTGGGTAGTGCAATGGCGCGAGCTACTGATCTATCCCAAGAAAAAGTGGGAGCGGTTCACCGTGCTTTCTTAGATGATATTCAGAAGTACACCAACATTGGTATGGGCAGTGAAGACTTCATGCGTAATGCGCTGGTCGCTGCCTTGGGTGAAGACAAGGCAAATAACCTTGTTGATCAAATTCTTCTTGGTACTGGCTCGAAAGGTTTGGACTCACTTAAGTGGATGGATCCTCGTCAGGTGGCGAGTATCATCATCAACGAGCACCCTCAGATTCAAACCATTGTGTTGTCGTACCTCGATTCTGATCAGTCGGCTGAGATTCTGTCTCAATTCCCAGAAAGAGTTCGTCTGGATCTGATGATGCGTATCGCTAACCTTGAAGAAGTTCAACCTTCGGCTCTTGCTGAATTGAATGAAATCATGGAGAAACAGTTTGCGGGTCAAGCAGGTGCTCAAGCTGCCAAAATTGGTGGCCTGAAAGCCGCGGCTGAGATCATGAACTACATGGACAATAATGTGGAAGGCGTCTTGATGGATCAAATCCGTGATCAAGACGAAGATATGGCAACGCAGATTCAAGATCTTATGTTTGTCTTTGAAAACCTTATTGAAGTTGATGACCAAGGTGTTCAACGACTGCTGCGTGATGTTCCACAAGACGTTCTACAAAAAGCGCTTAAAGGTGCTGATGACGGTCTACGTGAGAAGATCTTCAAGAACATGTCTAAACGTGCTGCCGATATGATGAGAGACGACATTGAGGCGATGCCGCCAGTAAAAGTCTCCGACGTGGAAGCGGCTCAAAAAGAGATATTGGGTATTGCGAGGAAGATGGCGGACAGTGGCGAGATTATGCTGTCTGGTGGCGCCGACGAGTTCCTTTAATACAGAAACCTCAAGAGCCCCACACTGTTGGGGCTTTTCTTTATCCAATCTCGAACCCAAGATTAACTCCGTTCAACGGCTTGAATTTACAATGCAGCTGGACGCATTCATAGATAGGTACTGATATGTCAGGTGATAGAAAACGCGGCTTCCTTCGCCCTGAAGAAGATAATACGGTTGCCCAACCTCAGAAATGGGGGTTGCCTGACTACACCTCTGATGTGAATAAACAAGCCAAAGAAACGGCCTTTAATTACGATCCTAGTTGGATGCCGACGGTTGAAGAAGCCATTGAAGACGAAGAGCTTGTTCTGACTGAAGAGCAAATCGAACTGATTAAGCAAGGTGCTTATCAGGAAGGGCTTCATCAAGGCCAAGAAGCTGGCTTTAAACAAGGTTACGAAAAAGGTAAAGAAGAAGGGCTGGCTGCAGGTCACGAAGAAGGCAACCAAGCCGGCAAGCTTGAAGGCGTCACTGCTGGTCAAGAGTATATTCAGCAGCAAGTTGCCATCTTTATGGGGCTAGCCAACCAGTTTGCTCAACCGTTAGAGTTGATGAACGCTCAGGTAGAGAAGCAATTGGTGGACATGGTACTGACCATGGTCAAAGAAGTGGTTCATGTTGAAGTGCAAACCAACCCACAAATCATATTAGATACCGTCAAAGAGTCGGTCGAGTCGTTGCCGATCTCAGGTCATGCGATCACATTGAAGCTTAATCCCGAAGACGTCGCGATTATTCGCTCTGCGTATGGCGAAACTGAATTGGATTGCCGCAATTGGACGTTAGTTGCAGAGCCCGCACTAAACCGTGGGGACGTGCAAATCGAAGCGGGTGAGTCGAGCGTTAACTACCGCATGGAAGACCGTGTGAAAAACGTCATTCAAAACTTCTGTGGCGCAAACCGTCATCAGGGTCATGAGTAATGCTTGAATTAGCAAATCGTCTTAGCCAATACAAAGTCGAGGGGCTAAAATCGCGACCAATTGCCTCTGGTAAGTTAGTACGCGTTGTTGGCTTAACGCTTGAAGCGACCGGCTGTAAAGCACCCATCGGCAGCCTGTGTTTAGTCGAAACCATGTCTGGTCAGATGGAAGCCGAAGTTGTCGGCTTCTCTGGCGATAACTTATTTTTGATGCCGAGTGAACAAATCACTGGGATACTACCTGGCGCTCGTGTGACCCCCGTGACCACTGAAAGCGGTATCCCTGTCGGAATGGAATTGCTTGGCCGAGTGATCGACGGGGTGGGTAATCCACTTGATGGGCTAGGCCCAATCTATACCGAACAACGCGCTTCATTTAATGCTGAGCCAATCAACCCTTTAGCTCGAAAACCGATTTCTGAACCGCTCGATGTCGGCTTGAAGGCCATAAACGGCTTGCTGACGGTAGGTAAAGGTCAGCGTATTGGTCTGTTTGCTGGTTCCGGTGTCGGTAAGTCGGTCACGCTCGGGATGATGACTCGAGGCACAACCGCGCAAGTGGTGGTGGTAGGTCTAATTGGTGAGCGTGGACGAGAAGTTAAAGAATTTATTGAAGAGATTCTTGGCGAAGATGGACGCAAACGATCTGTGGTGGTCGCTGCTCCTGCGGATTCATCGCCACTGATGCGATTGAAAGGTTGTCAAACTGCACTGGCTGTAGCTGAGTACTTCCGCGACCAAGGTTTAGATGTTCTTTTATTAATGGATTCATTGACCCGTTTTGCTCAGGCTCAGCGTGAAATTGCTCTGTCTGTGGGTGAGCCGCCAGCAACCAAAGGTTATCCGCCATCAGTCTTCGCTAAGCTTCCTGCGCTGGTGGAACGTGCGGGTAACGGCAACGATGAACAAGGTTCTATCACGGCTTTCTTTACCGTTTTAACTGAAGGTGATGACTTACAAGACCCGATTGCCGATGCGTCACGAGCGATTCTTGATGGTCACATTGTTTTATCGCGTGAGATGGCCGATGCCGGACATTATCCTGCGATTGATGTCGAGAAATCCGTTAGTCGTGTTATGCCGCAAATCACCACCGAAGAACATGTATTGATGTCGAAAGCGGTGCGCCAAGTACTCTCTATCTGTCGTAAAAACCAAGATTTGGTATCGATTGGTGCTTACAAACCGGGGACTGACCCTGCAATTGATAGTGCCTTCACCTTGAAACCGAGGTTGGACGAGTACTTACAGCAAAAAATGAAAGAAACGGTTCCCTATGACATGTGTGTCAACATGTTGAAACATGTATTGGGTGGCTAACGAGTGAATAAGGTTAGTCATGGATAACGCATTAGAATTTTTGCTCGATCAAGCCAAGGATCAAGAGAACCAAGCCGTATTGGCGCTCAACAAAGCGAATTCGGAGCTTCAAGGTTACTATGAGCAGGTCGCTCAGATTGAAAAGTACCGACTTGATTACTGTCAGCAACTTATTGATCGCGGAAAAGCTGGACTCACAGCGAGTCAGTATGGTCACTTGAACCGTTTTTTAACTCAACTAGATGAAACATTATCTAAACAGAGAGAAGCGGAGCATCATTTTAAAAACCAAGTCGACAACTGCCAAAACTACTGGATGGAGCTACGTAAAAAGCGTAAATCCTACGAGTGGTTGATGGAGAAAAAACAGAAAGAGAAGGCAAAGCTGCAAGATCAACGAGAACAAAAGCAAATGGATGAGTTTTCGACGCTGATGTATGGCCGAAAGAAGATGTGATCCTAAGCCCTGAATGACGAAGGTGTTGCCGTTCAGATTGTGAGAACAGAACTAATAGGCATGTTTCTTGCTCCGTTTTATATAAAATTGCGCGTTATGCCCAGCAAAGGCATGAAAAGCACCCGACTTTCTTTTTGTTGTCCGATTTAAGGCAGCAAAGCTAGTAGATAGAGCTTGTATATATGAATGTTAGCCTTTCCTCAAATTCAGCGACCAACAAAACGTCATCGTTGTTGGACACCGGTTCTGCCTCTTCAAAGGTAGAAGAGACCGGCGACTCTAAAGGTTTCTTAGAGTCTTTTAAAGAAGCGCTAGGCTTTGAAGAAAGTGACAGCAAAGCGGCAGTAAAAGACACTGATGACGCCCCAAAATCAGACGAAAAACAGACCTCTGCGGAAGACGAAGTATCGGCTGAAAAGACTAAAGGTGATTCAACTGAGTCTAAGATCGCTGATGAGGCTAGCGAAGCTCAAACCAAGCAAGCTAAAGCAGCGACGGATGTTGAAAATACGGCCACTAGCAACACAGCTACTGAACAGACGTCTGAACTAAATTCACAGTCGAGCGATAAAGCCTCGTCGAAACCGTCTGATGACGATGCCTTGGCTGCGGCTCAGCCAAAAGGTGATTCTGATACACAATCCGCAGAGCTGAATGCTCAGGGGGCATCTCAAGCTAGTGCTGCGATGAGTGAAGGCAATAAATTGCTTGGTCAGTTGGACGAGGCAAACAAAACACTGAATCAACCTGACAACGGCAAAGGCTTGCCTCAGCAAGTGAAGGCTGATGAAGCTCAAGGCAAGGTTGTAGGTGCGACTGCTGTGGGCGTTCTTGCGACCGACACCGTGGGTAAATCAGCACAACAAACCAATGCAACAAATCAAGTAAACGGTCTTGAGATCGATTCTGAAATTGCCGTGCTTACCGGAGGTAAGGGTGTTTCACAGTTGACTGATGATGAAATTCGACAGTTGATGGATAAAGGCGTCACCCCAGAACAAATTGAAGCGAGTATGAGCCGAGAGTTGCGCCAAAAGAACGCGGCCAGTGCGGTTGCTGCCGATCAGAGTCAAGCACTCTCAGCAGCGGATATGGAACTTGCAAAACAGGTTGATGCCCATACCAAAGCGTTAAACCAATTGAATGGACAGATCGAATCAGAACAGTCTGTTGTCGATGGTCTGGTTCAAAAGCAACAAAGTGGCGCTAAGTTGACGGTCGATGAGCAAGCTGCGCTGGCTCAAGCAACCTCTAACTTAGAAGTATTGAATCAACAACTAACCAATGTTCAACAGCAAGCAACGGCTTTACTAAATCAAGCTCCGAACGTGAACAGCACATCCGGTGAACCCGCCGCTATTGATTGGGACAACACTGATTCAAATGAAGCCAAAGCCTTAGCCGCGGTGGCATCAACAACGGCAGTAGCGACGGCTGCACAACAAGTATCAGCGCAGGCCGCTTCTCAATCAGCAAACAATGCTCTTACGGAGAAGGCGGCAATGCTGCACGCCAATAATGCGCATGCGGCTCAACAGGCAGCGGCTCAACAATTACAACAAGGGAATGCCGCTCCAATGCAGCAGCAAGCGGCTTTAGACCCAAGCTTAACGGCACAAAGCCTAGCGATGACTGCAACGCCAGCGGCCACAAAAGCAGGTTCGACTGACGCGCTTCTTAAAGCGGGCGCTGGTGCCGCTGCATTGTCTGGTTTGGGTAAAGCGGGTGCTAAAGAAGATTCTAAAGACTCGACCTTGGCCCAGCAGATCGCTTCTGCGGCTGGCGCACAAGGTACTGCAACGGTTGGTTCAGCACCTACGCGAGCTGAAATTCAAGCTGCTCAACAAGCGCCTTTACAGCTCACCAAAGAGCTAGCCAATGAGCAGGTCGCGGAAAAAGTCCAAATGATGATGTCTAAGAACCTCAAGAACTTGGACATTCGTCTCGACCCACCAGAATTGGGTCAGATGAAAATCCGCATGACCATGAATAATGATGTGGCGAACGTGCACTTTACGGTTAGTAATCAACAGGCAAGAGAGGTGATTGAACAAACCTTACCTCGCTTGAGGGAGATGCTTGCTCAACAAGGCCTACAACTAGCCGATTCGTCAGTTCAGCAACAGAGCTCTGGTCAGGGACAGGATAGATACAACAATGGTGAGCAACAATCCGGCACTAACCGTACAAATGATGGCCAAGGTGATGAAAACCTTGATAGTGGCAGCAATCTTGAATTGAATGTCGCATCAAAGCGTGATGGAATTAGTTATTATGCCTAATATCAGGCTAAGAACGCTTGGTTGATAGAAAGAACCATCAGTTAATAGAAAGTACCATCAGTTAATAGAAAGTACTGTTAGTTAATAGAAAGAACCGTCAGTTAATCGAAAGAACAGGAAGTTAGAGTAAAGTATGGCAGAAGAACAAGATGCACCTAAAGGGAAGAGCAAGCTCCTTATCATCATTATAGCGGTAGTCGTTTTGCTGCTTGGCATAGGTGGTGCGTTGTTCTTTTTCTTAGGCTCCGAAGATAGTGCCTCTGAATCTCAGTCTCAGCCAGCCACCGCAGTGGTCGCAGCAGAGCCTGTCATGTATGTTAATATTCCTCAGCCTTTCTTGTTTAATGTGACGGGGGATAAAAAAGATCGCCTAGTTCAGATAAAAGCACAGCTGATGGTACGTGGCAGTAAGAATGAAGACCTCGCACGTTACCACTCTCCACTCGTAGAAAGTACGCTACTGGCCACGTTCGCTTCGGCAACGGTCGATCAATTACGCTCACCTACTGGGCGAATTGAACTGCGTGACAAGGCAACTGAAGATATTAAAGCAAGTCTGGCTCAAGCTGTTGGCCAGCCTGTGATTGAAAAAGTGTTATTCACTGACTTCGTAATTCAATAGGTAATTTGTGACCGATTTATTAAGCCAAGACGAAATTGATGCGCTATTACATGGCGTTGATGATGTTGAAGAAGTTGAAGATGTCTTAGAAACCGAGAATGACAGTGCGGTCAATTTCGACTTCTCATCTCAAGATCGAATCGTCCGTGGTCGAATGCCGACCCTTGAACTTATTAACGAGCGCTTCGCACGTCATATGCGGATCAGTTTGTTCAATATGTTACGTAAAACGGCTGAAGTGTCGATCAATGGCGTACAAATGATGAAGTTTGGTGAGTACCAAAACACATTGTATGTACCCACCAGTTTAAACATGGTTCGTTTCCGTCCGTTGAAAGGTACGGCGCTGATCACTATGGAAGCACGCCTTGTATTTATTCTTGTAGAAAACTTTTTCGGTGGTGACGGCCGTTTCCACGCCAAGATTGAAGGTCGTGAATTCACGCCAACAGAAAGACGAATTATTCAGTTACTGCTGAAAATTGTTTTTGAAGATTACAAAGAAGCTTGGTCTCCAGTGATGGGGGTTGAGTTTGAATACTTGGATTCTGAAGTGAACCCAAGCATGGCGAACATTGTGAGCCCAACCGAAGTGATTGTTGTGAGTTCATTCCACATTGAAGTGGATGGCGGTGGTGGTGATTTCCACGTCGTGATGCCTTATTCCATGGTTGAGCCGATTCGTGAATTGCTTGATGCCGGTGTTCAATCAGACAAAATGGAAACTGACGTTCGTTGGAGCACCGCGCTGCGTGATGAAATCATGGATGTGCCAGTCAATTTTCGCGTGAACTTGTTAGAGCAAGATATTTCCCTGCGTGATTTGATGGAGCTGCGCCCTGGGGATGTCATTCCCATGAATATGCCTGAACACGCGACGATGTTTGTCGAAGAACTGCCGACTTATCGTGTGAAAATGGGGCGTTCTGGTGAGAAGCTCGCGGTACAGATTTCGGAAAAAATTCAAAGACCGCATGTGGTCAAAACTGATCTCGCTTTTCTAGGCAAAGACCTAATGTCTGAGCTCGAAAATAGCGATGATGACGAATAGCAAAATAGATAAAAGTATAGGAATTGGTAATGGAACCTAGTGAAGATCAAAAGCTAGCAGACGAATGGGCTGCAGCACTTGGTGAAGACCCTTTAGCACCGTCAATTGATGTTGATGATGTGCTTGCGGCACCACTTGATGAACTAACCGATTCATCGTCTCCGATTTCTGAAGATGAGCGTCGTAAACTGGATACCATCATGGATATCCCAGTGACTATCTCGATGGAAGTTGGCCGTTCTCAGATCAGTATCCGTAACTTACTTCAATTGAACCAAGGTTCGGTAGTAGAGCTCGATAGAATTGCTGGTGAGTCACTAGATGTGATGGTTAACGGTACTCTGATTGCTCACGGAGAGGTGGTTGTGGTGAACGACAAATTTGGTATTCGTCTGACTGACGTAATTAGCCAAACAGAACGAATTAAGAAGCTACGTTAATGCGCTTTTCGCCAAAAAGATTGGTGGGTTCGTCTCGCGGAATATTGGGAATAGGGCTGTTGTCTATGCCTTCTATTGCCTTTGCCGCGCCTCCTTCTCTTGATTTAGCTACCACTTTTGGGTCGCTAATTTTCGTTATCGCCTTCATCTTATTTATTGCTTGGTTACTCAAGCGAATGCAAGTGCCTGCGATGTCGAATCAACAAGGTTTGGCTATTGTTAGGCAAATTCCTGTTGGTACTAAAGAACGCATTGCGATTGTGCAAGCAGGTGATGAACAGTTCTTAGTAGGCATTACCACACAGTCGATTCAGCTGATCTCTAAGCTCGATAAACCTCTTACTCAGGAGATGCTGGAAAAAAGTACATTTTCAAGTCAGCTTTCCCAGCTAATTAAAAAAGATGCAAACAAGTAACGGACTTTTCACCTCATCTTACCTTTGCCAAATCGGATCTTTTCGAGCGGTAAAAGCGCTGTTGGTTCAGCTCATCCTCCTCTGTTCTTTAGTGTTCAGTGTGTCGGTATTTGCACAGGCTGAAGATGGCACCGTCATTCCAGCGAATACAGCAGGCTCAGAGTCGGTTACCATCAGCACGATGGAACAAGATCAAGCTAAATCGCAAACCATGACCACTGGTAGTTTAACGGGTAATGGTGGTGGCATTCCTGCCTTTACCATGACCACCAACGCCAATGGCGGTGAAGATTACTCGATCAATTTACAGATATTGGCCCTAATGACCATGCTTGGCTTCTTGCCGGCAATGGTAATTTTGATGACGTCGTTCACCCGTATTGTGGTGGTGATGTCTATTTTGCGTCAGGCAATGGGTCTCCAACAAACGCCTTCAAACCAAGTGATTATTGGTATCGCGATATTTTTGACCTTTTTCATCATGTCACCAGTGATCAATCAAGTGAATGAGCAAGCGGTTCAGCCTTATCTCAATGAACAAATATCGGCACGACAGGCGTTCGACGTTGCCCAAGGCCCGATCAAGTCTTTCATGCTCAAACAAACCCGAATCAAAGATCTAGAAACCTTTGTTGAGATCTCGGGTGCGGAAGTGACTAACCCTGAAGATGTTTCCATGGCGGTTCTGATTCCAGCGTTTATCACGTCGGAGTTGAAAACGGCTTTCCAAATCGGCTTCATGCTGTTCTTACCTTTCTTAATCATCGACTTGGTGGTCGCCTCGGTATTGATGGCTATGGGTATGATGATGTTGTCACCGATGATTGTATCGTTACCATTTAAGTTGATGCTGTTCGTTCTTGTTGATGGTTGGAACTTGATACTCTCCACTCTCGCCGGCAGTTTTGCCTTGTAGCTGGGGGAATAATGAATCCTGAAATATTCGTAGAGTTGTTCCGAGATGCACTTTGGATGGTACTGATAATGGTATGTGCCATTATTATTCCTAGCCTATTGATTGGTTTAGTCGTTGCGGTTTTCCAAGCTGCGACGTCTATCAACGAACAAACATTGAGTTTCCTACCGCGTTTGATCGTGACGTTATTGGCGTTGATGATGTTTGCTCACTGGATGACTCAGATGATGATGGAGTTTTTTTTCGAACTCATCGAACGCTTGCCGCAAGTTCTGTATTAAACCAATATGGAATACCCAACGAGCCTTGTACTAGAGTGGTTAGCCAATTATTTTTGGCCATACACTCGCATCTCAGCCATGCTGATGGTGATGACGGTAACAGGGGCACGCTTTGTGTCGCCGCGTATCCGTCTGTATTTAGGTTTAGCGATCACCTTTGCTGTGATGCCCGCAATCCCTGCTGTTCCTAAAGAGATTGAGCTGCTGTCCTTCCAAGGATTCTTGACTGTATTTGAACAAATCGTGATTGGTGTCGCCATGGGGTTTGTTACTCAGTTTTTGATTCAAACTTTTGTTATGCTCGGTCAGATTTTAGGTATGCAATCGAGCTTGGGTTTTGCCTCTATGGTTGACCCTGCGAACGGTCAAAATACGCCAGTACTTGGCCAACTGTTCATGCTGTTGGCGACCATGTTTTTCTTGGCGACCGATGGTCACTTGAAAATGTTGCAACTGGTAGTGTTCAGCTTTAAAACTTTGCCGATTGGCAGTGGGTCTTTAACCGCCGTCGATTTCAGAGAGCTGGCATTGTGGCTTGGCATCATGTTCAAAACAGCATTAGCGATGTCGTTATCGGGTATTATTGCGCTGCTGACGATTAACCTTTCATTTGGTGTAATGACACGTGCGGCACCTCAGCTAAACATATTTTCTTTGGGTTTTGCATTTGCGCTACTCGTGGGTTTGTTACTTTGTTGGTACATCCTTGGCGGCTTGTTTAGCCACTATGAGCTATTTTGGATACTAGGCGAGCAACAGATATGTCGTCTAATCCGGTTAGATTGCTAGGAGACTGAAATGGCAGAGTCAGACGGTCAAGAACGCACAGAAGACGCCACGCCCAAACGCTTGCAACAGGCCAAAGAGAAAGGGCAGGTTGCAAGGTCAAAAGAGTTGGCGTCAGCATCGGTATTGATAGTCGGTGCGATTTCTTTAATGTGGTTTGGCGAATCGATGGCGAAGGCTTTGTTCGAGGCCATGCAACGCCTGTTTTCACTCAGTCGTGACGAGATTTTCGATACTAACAAGCTACTGGAAATAGCGGGTGGCGCATTAGTAAACCTATTGTTCCCACTGTTTTTGATTCTCATCACTTTGTTCGTTGCTGCTGTGATTGGCGCTGCGGGTGTTGGTGGGGTCAATTTCTCAATGCAAGCGGCTATGCCAAAAGCATCTAAGCTCAACCCTTTGAGTGGTATCAAGCGTATGTTTGGCTTACAAAGCTGGGTTGAACTGCTGAAATCTATCTTGAAAGTGGCTTTGGTATCGGGCATGGCCATTTATCTGATTCAAGCATCTCAACATGACTTGATGCAGTTGAGTATGGATGTGTACCCACAGAATATATTCCATGCCTTAGATATTTTGCTCAACTTCATCCTGTTGATCAGTTGTTCTCTACTCATCGTGGTCGCCATTGATATCCCATTCCAGATCTGGCAACACGCCGATCAGCTGAAGATGACCAAGCAAGAAGTCAAAGATGAATTCAAAGACACTGAGGGTAAGCCCGAAGTGAAAGGTCGTATTCGTATGCTGCAACGAGAAGCCGCTCAACGTCGTATGATGGCTGATGTCCCTCAAGCGGATGTGATTGTGACCAACCCGGAACACTTTTCAGTGGCGCTGCGCTACAAGCAGAATCAAGATAAGGCACCAATTGTGGTTGCTAAAGGTGTCGATCACATGGCGATGAAGATCCGTGAAATCGCACGAGAAAATGACATCTATATTATTCCTGCACCGCCATTGGCTAGGGCGCTTTATCACACAACAGAGCTAGAACAACAAATTCCTGACGGTCTGTTCGCGGCAGTTGCGCAAGTGCTTGCATATGTTTTCCAGCTTAAGCAATACCGAAAAAAAGGTGGAGAGAGGCCAAAACTGCAAGATTCTAATATGCCGATCCCACCTGATTTACGACATTAGATCAATTGCTTGAGCTCAGCTTGATGAACCCTGATAATAGCAACTTAGCTACCCCTCTTGTTTCCGAGGTGATGGCGATAATTTGACGTGAGATGTTGGTACAGTGTTTGCTATATCAACTCCGAACATATTAGCCCATAGCAACATAGCTTAGACCTAGGCCTCAATCTGCTTAGTGAGATAGCTACAACATAGCGAAACTGCCTAGATTTATGAAATTCACCCTGCCTTTTGCGGACAAGCTACCTAAAATGCCTAACCGTGCCATGCCTGCGATTGGCGCGCCTGTTATGGTGCTTGCAACGCTTGCTATGGTGGTGTTGCCCATTCCAGCTTTCTTGTTGGATATGTTCTTCACCTTCAACATTGCACTGTCTATGGTTGTGCTATTGGTTTCGGTTTATACCCGTCGGCCTTTAGACTTCGCTGCATTCCCGACCGTACTCCTGATTGCGACTCTGCTCCGCTTGGCCTTGAACGTTGCTTCGACACGTGTGGTATTGCTCCATGGCCATGAGGGTGGTGATGCTGCCGGTAACGTTATTGAAGCCTTTGGTAACGTGGTTATCGGTGGTAACTATGCGGTTGGTTTGGTGGTGTTCTTGATCCTGATGATCATCAACTTCATGGTTGTCACCAAAGGTGCGGGTCGTATCTCGGAAGTAAGTGCACGTTTTACCCTTGATGCTTTACCGGGTAAGCAGATGGCAATCGATGCCGACTTAAATGCAGGTTTGATCGACCAAGATCAGGCTCGTACTCGACGTTTTGAAGTGACCAAAGAAGCCGATTTCTACGGTTCAATGGACGGTGCATCTAAGTTTGTTAAAGGTGATGCGATCGCCGGTATCTTGATCTTGTTCATCAACATTATTGGTGGCTTGAGTATTGGTATGGTTCAGTTTGACCTTGGTTTTGGTGAAGCGATCGAAATCTACACGCTACTGACTATCGGTGATGGTCTGGTTGCTCAAATTCCATCGTTATTACTTTCTATCGCTGCTGCGATGATGGTAACGCGTCAAAATACTGATGAAGATATGGGGCAACAGCTCTTCTTCCAACTGTTCGACAATCCTAAATCCTTGATGATCACCGCCGCTATCCTTGGCATCATGGGTATTGTGCCGGGTATGCCTCATTTCTCGTTCTTGAGCCTTGCTGTCGTTGCAGGTGCAGGTGCCTATTACATTGATAAAAAGAACAAGAAAAAAGCTGAACAACCCAACCTTCCAGCTACCGTTGAAGCGAGTGGGGAGACGGGTTCTCAGAAAGAACTTTCGTGGGATGATGTTCAGCCTGTTGATATTATTGGCTTAGAAGTTGGCTACCGCTTGATTCCTCTAGTTGACAGAGACCAAGGTGGCGAATTGCTTGAACGCGTTAAAGGGGTGCGTAAGAAGCTGTCTCAAGATTTTGGTTTCTTGATCCCAGCAGTACACATCCGCGATAACCTAGAGTTGACGCCAAACAGTTACCGACTCACCTTAATGGGGGTTGCGGTTGGTGAGGCTGAGATTAAGCCGGATATGGAATTAGCCATTAACCCAGGCCAAGTGTATGGAATGATCGATGGTGAGCCGACGATTGACCCTGCCTTTGGTCTAGAAGCTGTGTGGATTCGTGAAGAGCAGCGTGAACATGCGCAAGCCTTAGGTTACACGGTTGTTGATTCATCAACCGTGTTGGCCACTCACCTCAGTCAACAGCTAACGAATAACGCATCACAACTGATTGGTCACGAAGAAGTACAAAACTTACTTGAGATGCTTAGCCGTTCAACGCCTAAGCTGGTGGAAGGCTTTGTACCGGACCAGTTACAGCTTGGCGTCGTTGTGAAAGTGCTACAGAACCTATTGAATGAAGCCATTCCAATTCGTGATATTCGAACAATAGTCCAAACTTTGTCGGAGTACTCAAGTAAGAGTCAAGAACCTGACATACTTACGGCGGCTGTTCGTATCTCTTTGAAACGACTAATTGTTCAAGAAATCAATGGTATAGAGCCAGAACTACCCGTGATAACCTTGATTCCGGAGCTGGAACAAATCTTGCATCAAACCATGCAGGCATCCGGCGGAGAATCTGCTGGTATTGAACCTGGTTTAGCCGAACGTTTACAGACCTCACTCAGCCATGCCACACAAGAGCAAGAGCTGAAAGGTGAGCCAGCAGTGCTACTGACCTCTGGTGTATTGCGTTCAACTCTGGCTAAGTTCGTGAAGAACACGATCCCAAGCTTGAGAGTGTTATCTTACCAAGAGATACCGGACGAAAAGCAGATACGTATAGTACAAGCTGTTGGTAATTAAGCCGCCTAATTAGAACGGACGATCGAATTGAAAATTAAACGATTTTTTGCAAAAGATATGCGAACCGCACTGCTCCAAGTTAAAGAAGAACTTGGCTCAGAAGCGGTGATCATGTCTAACAAAAAGGTCGCAGGTGGCGTGGAAATTGTTGCCGCTATTGATGGCGAATCTAGCCCGTCGACAGCGAGCCAGAGATTAAATAAACCTCAGCAGCCTGCGCAAAGCCAATATACGCAAATGGCCGCGCCCGCAGCACCGGCAGGGCGTCGTCAATTAGACGATGACAAGGTTAGCCTGCAGACGAATGCTGAAGGTGGACGCTCAATGACCAAACGCTTTGCGAATATGCTAAAGCAATACAGTCATGGCGCCGATGATGAGCCACAACACCGTGCAGAAAACGAAGACTCGTTGTCAGCATTGCTAAATCGCCAATCCAGCACGGGTCATAAGCCGCATAGTAATCATCAGCCACATAGTAATCGTCAGTCTCTCGGCAACCAGCCGTCTCTTGGCAATCAACAATCTTCTGGCAACCAACAGTCTTCTGGTAACCAGCAATCTCACGGGAGCCTCGATTCAGCATTTGCTCGTGAAACAGGCTTATCTAAATTGATTGCCGAAGACCGCAGAGTAGAGCGTCCAGCACCTCGTTTGGATCCTACCCGTTATGATCGTGGTCGTGAGAACACTCAGTCAAAAGGTTCAGATGCTGAAATGGAGACGATGCGTGAAGAGATGACCTCAATTCGTCGTCTATTAGAGCATCAAGTATCAGGGCTAATGTGGCAAGAAGTTGAGCGTCGTGAACCGCTCAGAGCAATGCTTATCAAACGCCTTGAGCGTATGGGGGTATCTGCCGAGCTTGCCGATCAAATGGCCTGTTACATTCCTGAAGATACCAAGCCTGCACGTGCATGGAAGGCCTTGTTAGCTCTGGTTGCTGACCAGATCTCTGTCACGCAAAAAGATATTTTAAAACGCGGTGGTATTGTGGCCTTGTTGGGCCCGACTGGCGTAGGTAAAACAACGACGGTTGCTAAGCTAGCAGCACGCGCAGCCATGGAATATGGTGCTGACAACGTCGCACTAGTGACAACGGACACATATCGTATAGGTGCACATGAGCAGTTATCGATTTATGGTCGAATTATGGGTTGTCCTGTAAGAGTTGCTAAAGATTCTAGTGAATTGGCCGATGTAATATATCAGTTACGTAATCGTCGCCTGATTCTGGTCGATACTGCAGGCATGGGACAACGAGATGTTCGCCTATCCGAGCAGTTAGACACATTGATGCAAGAGAGTGGTTCCGTTATCAATAGTTACCTTGTGTTGCCTGCAACCGCACAACGCAAAGTACTACAAGAAACCATTGAACACTTTAGAAGAATCCCGTTGTCGGGATGTATCCTGACTAAGCTGGATGAATCCCTTAGCTTGGGTGAGTTCATCAGTGTGGTAATACAAAATGCATTACCAGTTGCTTACATAGCAAATGGTCAACGAGTTCCTGAAGATATCGTCATAGCTCAGCCAAAGTATATGATTGCTAAGGCTAATGAGTTATTAGAAAAATCTACAGAGAATGAACCTCATTACTGGAATAGCGATTCTGAAGGGCTCTAGGCGGCGGATAAATATGAATGAGAATATGATACACGATCAAGCTAGCGGCCTCCGTCGCTTAACCAAGCCTTCACTCACAAAAGTTATCGCTGTAACCGGTGGTAAGGGAGGCGTCGGTAAATCGAATGTGACGTTAGGTATGGCTATTTGTATGGGTCGCCAAGGCAAGAAAGTCATGGTACTGGACGCCGACTTAGGACTGGCTAACGTAGACATCATGCTGGGCATTCGTTCTAAACGAAACCTGGGTCATGTGTTGGCTGGCGAATGTGAACTTAAGGATGCGATTGTCGAAGGGCCGCACGGAATTAGAATTATTCCAGCGACATCTGGCACGCAAAGCATGACTGAACTTTCACACGCTCAACACGCTGGGTTGATTCGTGCATTTGGTTCGCTTGAAGACGAGATGGATATCTTGTTGGTGGATACCGCTGCGGGTATTTCAGACATGGTAATTAGCTTCTCAAGAGCGGCGCAAGACGTGGTTGTTGTGGTCTGTGATGAGCCTACCTCAATCACAGATGCATATGCACTGATCAAGCTTTTGAGCCGAGAGCACCAAGTTCAGCGATTCAAAATTGTTGCAAATATGGTCAGAAGCTACCGCGAAGGCCGAGAATTATTTGCAAAGTTGACTTTGGTCACAGAGCGCTTCTTGAATGTGAGCCTCGAACTCGTAGCATGTATTCCTTTAGATGATAAAGTACGTCAATCAGTCAAGAGACAGAAAATCGTAGTAGATGCGTACCCTCGCTCCCCAGCTGCATTGGCAATCAGCTCTTTGGCTAATAAAGCATTGACCTGGCCAATACCAAAAACGCCAAGTGGACACTTGGAGTTCTTTGTTGAAAGGCTGCTGAATCGTACTGAATTTATAGAGGAACCATTTGGTGAATAAAGCGCTTACTTACGATCAACATGCTAATCACAATAGCCAACAGGCTTTTTTTGAGAAGTATTCTGTGTTGGTTAAACGTATCGCTCATCACTTGTTGGGGCGATTACCGCCTAATGTCTTGGTTGATGACTTAATTCAAGCTGGCATGATTGGCTTGATTGAAGCGCAACAAAACTATGATGGTACCAAAGGCGCAAGCTTTGAGACGTATGCAGGTATTCGGATTCGCGGAGCTATGTTGGATGACATTCGCCGTGGTGACTGGGTGCCGAGATCGGTTCATAAAAACAATCGAGAAATCAGCAGTGCAATCGCGGAATTAGAGGGTACCCTCAATCGCGACCCAAGTGATGCCGAAGTGGCAAAGCACATGGGGTTGAGTTTAGACCAGTACCACAACGCTTTAACTGATATTAATTGCTCAAGACTTGTCGGGATCGAAGATTTAGGCGTCTCAGATGATGTAATATCTCCGAATGAAGACTCTCAAGATAACACGCCTTTTCAAGGGGTTGCTGATGAGTCATTTCGTCAAGCTTTGATCGATTCGATAAAACAACTTCCGGAAAGGGAAGGCCTCGTGCTTTCGCTTTATTACGACGAAGAACTCAATTTAAAAGAGATTGGGGAAGTACTAGGTGTCAGCGAATCTCGTGTCAGCCAAATACTGAGCCAATCTATGCAGCGTTTACGCACTAAGTTAAGTGCTTGGACACAGAACGACTAACAACACTGATTCTATTCAGTGGAGGCTAATTTGAACAAAAACATGAAAATTCTCATTGTTGATGATTTTTCAACGATGCGCCGAATTGTTAAAAACCTACTTCGCGATTTAGGTTTCAACAACACTCAAGAAGCAGACGATGGCTTAACCGCGTTACCTATGCTGAAAAAAGGCGAATTTGATTTCGTGGTAACTGACTGGAACATGCCAGGCATGCAAGGTATTGACCTGCTTAAACACATTCGCGCAGATGCAGAACTTAAGCACCTTCCAGTGCTTATGATCACTGCGGAAGCGAAGCGTGAGCAGATCATCGAAGCAGCGCAAGCGGGTGTTAATGGTTACATTGTGAAGCCTTTCACTGCTGCAACGCTGAAAGAGAAACTTGATAAGATTTTTGATCGCTTATAAGCATCAATAAGTTTTAGGCACTTCTAGGCAAACACTGACCGATAAGATCTCTGTTTATCTCGATAGCCTAAGCGCACAAAGTATGCGGAGTAAGGCCGAACTCAGGATGATTTCATTAGAACAAGCAAAAAAATTAGTAGAGCTGCTTGAGAACGATAAGCAGCAAGATGCTGATTCTCTTGTTAGAAGCATTTATGAAGACAATTTTAGTCTTCAAGACAATCCAATGCTTCAAGAAATAGGAAGTTTGACTCGCGACCTCCATGACTCTTTGACTCAATTCAATTTCGATGAGCGCATCAGCGTTATCGCAAATGATGAAATCCCTGACGCAAGGGATCGCCTTCAGTATGTCATTGATAAAACGGAAGTTGCGGCAAATAAGACGATGGACGCTGTCGATCGTTGTATGCCAATTGCAGACAACCTACACGAGTGTTTACTTCAAGTAAGGCCTCAATGGAATGAACTGATGCATGGCCGCATTGAGCTGGCACAATTTAAAGCTTTATGTCACCGCATTGATGGATTGCTTGTCCAAGTAGAAGGCGATAGTACTGAACTACGTGGACAATTGACTGAAATCTTGATGGCTCAGGATTTCCAAGATTTAACTGGGCAGATAATTAGCAAAGTTATTACCTTGGTGAATGAGGTTGAAGGACGTTTGGTCGAGATTCTCACCGTATTCGGTGCGAATCAAACAGAGCCAACTCCAGAGTCAGAGAAGAAAGCATCTATTGCGCCTGAAGGTCCAATTCTGAACCCAGAAGAGCGTGAAGATGCTGTTGCATCTCAAGATGAAGTCGACGATTTGTTATCCAGTCTTGGATTTTAAAGGTAACGTATGAGCTACGATTTAGACGAAGATATTCTTCAGGACTTTTTAGTCGAAGCAGGAGAGATCCTTGAACTCCTATCAGAACAACTGGTAGAGCTTGAGAATAACCCTGACGACAAAGACCTATTAAATGCTATTTTCCGTGGTTTCCATACAGTAAAAGGTGGTGCTGGTTTCCTAGCATTGACTGAGCTGGTGGATACTTGTCATGGTGCTGAGAATGTGTTCGACATTCTACGAAACGGCCAGCGCAGCGTAACATCAGGTTTGATGGATACCATGCTGCAGGCTCTAGATACAGTTAATGTACAGTTTCAAGCCGTGCAAGATCAGGAAGCTTTAGTGCCAGCTGATCAAGCTTTATTGGATGAACTTCACCGCCTCTGTAAACCACAGTCGACCGATGAAGCTGCTCCAGTAGAAGCCCCAGTACCAGTAATCGCTGACCCCGTTTTTGAAGCGCCTGCTGAACCGATCGTCGAAAGCGCAAGCATTAGTGCATCTTCAGTGGATGATATCTCTGAAGATGAGTTTGAGCGTCTGCTTGATGAGCTTCATGGTAAAGGTGGTTCACCAACAGCTTCTTCTGTACCAACACCGCCGCCAGCTCCTGTCGCTCCTCAGCCGGTTGCTGAGAGCGGTGATATTACGGATGACGAATTCGAAAAGTTATTAGATGAACTGCATGGCGCGGGCAAGAGCCCGACGGCAGTAGGTTCAGCGCCTCCGCCTCCGCCAGCGCCTTCTTCCGCACCCGTTTCGGCGATGTCTGAAGGTGATGACCTGATGAGCGACGAAGAGTTTGAGAAGCTACTAGACCAGTTACATGGTTCAGGTAATGGACCAACTATTGAAGAGCTAGATGCAGCAACTAAACCTGCTGCAGCGAAGCCTATTGCTCCAGTGCCGGCTCCACAAGCAGCACCTAAGCCATCTGCACCGGTCGCTGTTAAAGAAGCACCAGCGAAAGCTGAAGTTAAAGCGCCAGCGAAGAAACAACAAGCCGACGCTACAGTTCGTGTCGACACGTCAACACTGGATACCATCATGAATATGGTGGGTGAGCTGGTGTTGGTTCGTAATCGACTTGTAAGCCTTGGCTTAAACAGTAACGATGAAGAGATGGCAAAAGCTGTCTCGAATTTAGATGTTGTTACCGCAGACCTCCAAGGTGCGGTAATGAAGACTCGTATGCAGCCGATCAAGAAAGTTTTTGGTCGTTTCCCACGAGTTGTCCGCGACCTTGCTCGTAGTTTGAAGAAAGACATTGTTCTTGAAATGCGCGGGGAAGAAACGGATCTTGATAAGAATTTAGTTGAAGCACTTGCCGATCCACTGATTCACTTAGTGAGAAACTCTGTGGATCACGGTATTGAAATGCCTGAAGCCCGTATTGCGGCTGGCAAATCACAAACGGGTAAAGTGATTCTATCTGCCTCGCAAGAAGGTGACCATATTGAACTGGCTATCGTTGATGACGGTGGTGGTATGGATCCTGATAAGCTTCGTGCTATTGCGGTTAAACGCGGTCTGATGGATGAAGATGCAGCGTCTCGCTTATCAAACAAAGAGTGTTTCAATCTTATTTTTGCCCCTGGCTTTTCAAGCAAGGAGCAGATCTCGGATATCTCTGGTCGTGGTGTAGGTATGGACGTTGTGAAAACAGCGATCAACACACTGAATGGCTCGATTGATATTGATTCAGAGATGGGACAAGGCACCAAGATCACGATCAAGGTTCCATTGACGCTGGCGATTCTACCAACCTTGATGGTCGGTGTTGCCGGACATCCATTTGCATTGCCACTGGCTTCTGTAAACGAGATCTTCCACCTAGATTTAAGCCGCACAAACGTGGTTGATGGCCAGCTGACGATTATCGTTCGCGATAAGTCTATTCCGTTGTTCTACTTGCAAAACTGGCTGGCACCTAAAGCGGGTATTGTGGAATTGCGTAAAGGACACGGCCATGTTGTTATCGTACAACTTGGTAGCCAACGTGTTGGTTTTGTTGTTGATACGCTTATTGGCCAAGAAGAAGTTGTTATCAAACCACTTGATAAACTACTACAGGGCACGCCAGGAATGGCAGGCGCGACAATTACAAGTGATGGACACATTGCATTGATTCTAGATGTGCCGGACTTGTTGAAGCAGTACGCAGCTGCGTCAAGAATTTAATTTAAGGATAAATATGGCGATTAAAGTATTAGTCGTTGATGATTCGAGTTTTTTTCGTCGTCGCGTTAGCGAGATCATCAACTCAGAGGCTCGCCTAGAAGTCATTGATGTAGCAGTAAACGGTAAAGAAGCGGTTGAGAAAGCGAAACAGCTGAGACCTGACGTAATCACGATGGACATCGAAATGCCTGTCATGGACGGCATCACCGCCGTTCGTGAAATCATGGCTGCGTCGCCAACGCCTATTTTAATGTTTTCATCGCTAACGCATGATGGTGCGAGAGCAACGTTAGATGCGTTAGACGCTGGTGCTCTAGACTTCCTACCTAAGAAGTTTGAAGACATCGCACGTAACCGTGATGATGCTGTCGCATTGCTTCAACAACGTGTGATTCAGATTGCAGCAAAGCGTGCGTTTATGCGCCGTGCTCCGATTGCGCCACGAGCTACAGCTACACCGGCAACAACTTCAACACCATTGCGCCAACCGATTTCAGCAGCAGCTTCAGCAGTGAAACCAGCGGTTGCATCAACGGCGAAATTCAGAGCTTCGGGTAAAAAGTATCAATTAACTGCAATTGGTACTTCTACGGGTGGCCCTGTTGCACTACAGAAAATTTTGACGCGCATCCCTGCACACTACCCACATCCGATTGTGTTAGTTCAGCATATGCCAGCAACGTTCACCGCCGCTTTTGCTAGCCGACTGAATACCTTATGCAAGATTGAGGTTCGCGAAGCACAAGACGGAGATGTGTTGAAACCTGGAGTGGCTTATCTTGCTCCTGGTGGTAAACAGATGATGGTTGACGGCCGTGCAGGATCTGCTCGCTTAAGAATTATCGATGGCGGCGACCGAATGAATTACAAACCTTGTGTGGATGTAACCTTCGGCTCTGCAGCGAAGATCTACGGTGACAAAGTCTTGTCTATGATACTGACCGGTATGGGCGCTGATGGTCGAGAAGGTTCGCGTATGTTAAAAACTGCGGGCTCGACAATCTGGGCGCAAGACGAAGATAGCTGTGTTGTATATGGTATGCCTCAAGCTGTAGCAAAAGCTGGCATTTCTACTGAAGACCTCCCTCTAGACCGCATTGCGGAAAGGATTTTGGTTGAAGTTGGGTTAGCTTAGGTAAATCGAAATGATTGTTTGGAGTGTTGCAAACCAAAAAGGTGGTGTTGGTAAAACGACCTCGACCGTGACCCTAGCAGGTTTACTTGCGTTGAAGGGGCACCGTGTTCTGTTGGTTGATACTGACCCGCATGCATCACTAACCACCTATCTGGGTTACGACTCAGATACGGTGGAATCGAGTCTGTTTGATCTATTTCAGTTGCGTGAGTTTAACGCGCCGACAGTAAGACCTTTGATTTTACAAACGGAAGTCGAAGGTATCGATATTATTCCCGCGCACATGTCTTTGGCAACATTAGACCGTGTGATGGGAAATCGAAGCGGTATGGGGTTGATCTTGAAGCGTGCTTTAGCCGCTTTGAAAGACGACTATGACTATGTGCTTATCGATTGTCCGCCAATCTTGGGTGTGATGATGGTCAACGCATTGGCTGCCAGTGACCGTATTTTGATTCCGGTACAGACTGAGTTTTTGGCAATGAAAGGCTTAGAGCGCATGATTCGCACTTTGGCTATCATGCAGAAGTCTCGCAAAACACCGTTTAAGGTGACGATTGTCCCGACGATGTACGACAAGCGAACTAAAGCATCACTGCAAACATTAACTCAGCTAAAAGAAGATTATCCAAATCAAGTTTGGACATCCGCTGTGCCGATAGACACTAAGTTTCGAGATGCTAGCCTAAAGCGCTTACCAGCATCTCATTTTGCATCGGGTAGTCGTGGTGTATTTGCTTACAAACAGCTGCTTATTTATCTCGAAAGGCTGGCGATAAATGAGCGCGAATAAAGAATCAACAATGGCGCGATCAAGTTTATCAAGTGAACAAGCACTTGATGATTACTTTACTGCGCTGTTAGGTGATGAAATGCTGGATTCTGACGAATTTTTTGTTGACGAGACCAGCGATGAGTCATCATCTGCAGAGCCAGAGCCAGAGCCA
>NZ_CAWNBB010000030.1:103202-193835 GCF_963872585.1 Vibrio sp. 10N.222.47.A9
GCCAGAGCCAGAGCCAGAGCCCAAACATTCGAGTTACTCGACTTATGCCGAGTTACGAGAAGCTGAATTTGAAGTGCCCAATCTGGAAGACGTTCAAAAATTACTGAGCCGCTTAGAAGCGACGAACGTGGTTGATGAACTGAATCTTGATGAATTAATGGATCAGAACACGCAGAAAATCGCTCAGCAAGCAGACATGCAAATGTTTGATGCGGCGGTGGAATCCGTTCAGCTTTCTGTAGAACCTGAGATTCAAGATTGGAACCTCCCAGAGTCAGATTCATCAATGGTTGTTGATCGACCTGTTGAACGACCAATTGAGCAGCAAGCCGAGTCGCCAATAGCTGAAGAATCACCAACAGCTGAAGAGTCGCACGTTGAAGCTCTGCAAGACGAAACTCACACTGAAGAGTCAGAAATTGAATCTGTCAGTGAGCCCGAGGTTGAGCTTGAAACTCAATCTGGCGGTATTGAACGGTTTACCTCTTGGGAAACTACGGCTCGAACAGAAGATTTTCAGGTACTGTATTTTGACGTCAACGGGGTAACATTTGCTGTTCCTCTTGATGAGCTTGGTGGTATTCATCGCCTTGAAGAGCTAAGCCATTTGATTGGTAAGCCTGCTTGGTATTTAGGTTTGCAAACAAATCGAGATAGTCAGTTAGATGTGGTCGACACCGCAAAGTGGGTGATGCCTGAGAAACTAACGAATGATGAATACAAAGAAAACTATCAATATATAGTGATGCTTGGCGAAAGCTTATGGGGGCTTGCGGGTACTGAACTTAAAGGTACCGAGCTTCTTAATACAGATAAAGTTCGTTGGCGAGAAATGGCAGGTAAACGCCCATGGCTCGCTGGTATGGTAAAAGAAAAAATGTGTGCTTTGATTCATGTTGAAGCATTGATCGCCATGCTAAACGCAGGGCTAGATGTAAAAGCATTAAGCTAGTAATAAGCATTAGGCTAACAATAAACGCATCAAGTTAATAATAGTGGTCGGTAACGACGGCAAGAGGATTAAATATGTCTCATATGAGTGAAATTGAAGTAAGAAAAGACCCAACCAATGATGAAGTACTTCAATGGGTGACATTCCAGCTAGAAGAAGAAACTTACGGCATTAATGTTATGCAGGTACGTGAAGTACTTCGCTACAGTGAAATTGCTCCAGTACCGGGTGCTCCAGATTACGTTCTAGGTATTATTAACCTGCGTGGTAACGTTGTTACTGTTATCGACACTCGTTCTCGCTTTGGTTTGATGCAAGGTGAAATCACAGACAACACTCGTATCATCGTTATTGAATCTGAGCGTCAAGTCATTGGCATTCTAGTAGACAGCGTTGCTGAAGTGGTTTACCTACGTTCTTCTGAAATCGACACTACTCCAAGTGTTGGTACTGATGAAAGTGCTAAGTTCATCCAAGGTGTAAGTAACCGTGATGGCAAGCTGCTTATCTTAGTAGATCTAAACAAACTACTAAGCGAAGACGAATGGGATGAGATGGCTCACCTGTAATGTTTGAAGCGCTTCCTTTAAGCCCTGTTGCTCTGATTAGCGGAGTCGGGGTTTTTACGTTATTCATCGTGATTTTGATTAGCAAAGTAAAACGTGCGATTCAAAAGCAGCTCGATCAGTCACGCCTGCAAGTTCGTAACTTGGACAAAGAGCTTCAAAAATCGAGCAAGCAATTGCTTGAGGTTCGCTCTGTCGTGGTTGGCCTTGGCCAGAAAGTGACGGAACAGCAAGATCTAATAAAGCACTTGAATGAACGCATTGTAGAGCTGGAACATGTTGATACCGATGGGCGCTTGTACACGCGTGCAACGAAGATGGTTCAGCTTGGTGCAGGGATAAACGAACTGATCGAAGAGTGTGAATTACCTAAAGCTGAAGCTGAGCTGATGATGTCTCTGCAGAATAAGCTCGCAGGTAAGGAAAAAATTCCTTCGCTAAGAAGTAACCCTTCATCGTACGATGAACAACCAGATGCATCTCATAAGCGCAGAGACCCAACTCGACGTCGTTAAAGTGAGCGCTCGCTGCGTATTGAGTAATTGATGTTTATCGTGCACTCCTCTTAAAAGAAGCTTCGGCTTCTTTTTTTATGCCTGACAGCTCTATATAGAACGATGTTTATAAGTGCTTGTATCTAAGGCAGTATCTTGTTTGTTGATGAAAATGTGTAAATTGTGATGCGGTGGTAACAGTTTCTTACGGAGTTTGTTCTATCGAAAACGCCTAGTCCTGTTTTGTCACCATATTGGTGTGCTACTATAGCCCTTTCATTACTCGACTAAATTTACCTATGCTTGAAGTCTCAAATTTAACTGCTATTCGTGACGACAGGGTTCTATTTGAATCGTTGTCTTTTCAATTGAAACCCGGTGAGCTGGTTCAAGTTGAAGGTCGTAACGGTACTGGGAAAACGACACTCCTTAGGATTATCACCGGCTTAGGTGATCGTGATGAAGGCACTATCTCTTGGGATGGTGAGTCCATTGAAACGAGTCGAGATGTGTATCACCAAAATTTGCTTTTTCTTGGTCACCAAACTGGCGTAAAACGCGAGCTTAGTGCCTATGAGAACCTGAGCTTCTATCAATCGATTCACAGCAGTGGAACGAGTAAGGAAGAACTTTACAATGCATTGGCTCAAGTCGGCCTTGCTGGACGAGAAGACGTGCCTGCAGGCCAACTTTCGGCGGGTCAACAGCGCCGTGTAGCATTGGCTCGTCTGTGGTTAAGTAAGCAAATGTTGTGGATTCTAGATGAACCGCTGACTGCCATTGATAAGCAGGGCGTTAAAGTTCTTGAGTCTCTTTTTTCTCAGCATGCAGACAACGGTGGCATTGTGTTATTAACCACACACCAAGATATGTTTGCTGATAGCCCGAAACTAAGAAAAATAAAGTTGGGTGAGTAATATGATTTCTTCAATGACAACGATCATTCGACGTGAGCTGCTGATCGCATTTCGTCGCCAAGCCGATATCTTTAACCCTCTGTGGTTTTTTATCATTGTCATCACCCTTTTCCCATTGAGTATCGGCCCTGAGCCAAACCTACTTGCGCGTATCGCAGCGGGCATTGTTTGGGTTGCTGCTTTACTTTCTGCATTACTCTCTCTCGAACGATTATTCCGAGATGATTTCCAAGATGGCGCCCTCGAGCAGATGATGCTGATGCCCATCCCGTTGCAGTTGGTAGTATTGTCCAAGGTCATAGCGCACTGGTTATTGACAGGGTTACCATTAATATTGATCAGTCCGTTGTTAGCGGTACTGCTGTCCTTGGATTTCGATACTTGGTTATCGGTGGTCTTAACGTTATTGGTTGGTACGCCTGCATTAAGCTTTATTGGTGCGATTGGTGTCGCTTTAACGGTTGGATTACAAAAAGGCGGTGTGCTGTTAAGTCTGCTTATTTTGCCGTTATATATCCCAATTCTTATATTTGCTACATCCGCGATTGATGCGGCAGCACTAGGCGTTGCGTATAACGGACAATTAGCTGTGTTAGGGGCAATGCTAATGGGCGCAATGACGCTCACACCATTTGCCATAAGCGCAGCGCTGAGAGTGAGTGTTAACTAGTTAATTATCTGATTAAAACTGGCTAACCAAGCGCTCACTTCCACTTTGTTTGTTCAGAGTGAACTAATTGAAGCTTTTAAACTCATAGAGTCACTGAAAGAGACAGTAAGCCAAATAAATTATAATAATTATAGCTGTGATAGCTGTAAGCAATATGAAGTAAGAGTGAGATTACAACATGTGGAAATGGCTCCATCCCTATGCCAAAGCAGAAACCTCTTATCAGCTTGCTGGTAAACTTCTGCCATGGTTCTCTATCCTAGCGCTATTGTGTCTATCAGTAGGTACTGTGTGGGGGCTTGCATTTGCGCCTTCTGATTACCAACAAGGCGATAGCTTCCGTATCATCTATATCCATGTTCCGTCTGCAATTTGGTCGATGGGCGTCTACATGTCGATGGCAATTGCGGCATTCATCGGCTTGGTATGGCAGGTGAGATTATCAGACATGGCGGCATTGGCTATGGCGCCTATTGGTGCTGTCTTTACCTTCATAGCGCTGCTATCCGGTGCTGTTTGGGGTAAACCAATGTGGGGTGCTTGGTGGGTTTGGGATGCACGTTTGACCTCAGAGCTGATTCTTCTATTCCTATACTTGGGTGTGATTGCACTACACCACGCGTTTGACGACCAAAAAACCGCAGCGAAAGCAGCAGGTATTTTGGCGATCGTTGGTGTCATCAACCTACCTATCATTCACTTTTCAGTAGAGTGGTGGAATACACTTCACCAAGGCGCGACGATTACTAAGTTCGATCAGCCTTCTATTTCAAGTGACATGCTATGGCCGCTTCTTCTCAACATCTTCGGCTTCGCCTTTTTCTTTGGTGCTGTGACTATGGTTCGCTTTAGAAACGAAATCATCAGTAAAGAAAGTCACCGTCCGTGGGTTCGTAAACTCGCGGCTGATAAAGCGTAGTAGGGTAGGTAATTATGTATTTTGAATCTCTGAGTGATTTCTTTGCCATGGGTGGCTACGCCTCATATGTATGGAGTGCATTTGGAATCACATTCCTCGCGATGATCATTTTACTGGTCTTAAGCGTTCGTCGTGGTAAGCAATTACTAAATGAAGTACAAGCTAAGATTGATCGTCAAGCTCGTATCGATGCAGCAAAAAATATGGAGAACACTCTATGAACCCAAGACGTAAAAAGAGGCTGGGCATTGTCTTAGCGATCTTTTTTGGTATCAGTGCAACTGTTGGATTAATGGTTTATGCGCTTAACCAGAACATGGATCTGTTCTACACGCCAACTGAGCTTGTTAACGGCAAAGACGGCAAGAAACCTGAAGTTGGCCAACGTCTGCGTATTGGTGGCATGGTTGTAGTCGGTTCTGTAAGCCGTGACAACGAATCACTACGTGTAAGTTTTGACTTGAAAGATGTTGGTCCTAAAGTAACGATTTTATACGATGGCATTCTTCCTGATCTTTTCCGTGAAGGGCAAGGTATTGTTGCTCAAGGCGTTCTGAAAGATGCGACAACAATTGAAGCTTTCGAAGTCTTAGCGAAACACGATGAAGAGTACATGCCTTCTGAAGTTGCTGAAGCAATGAAGAAAACCCATGAGCCAATGCAGTACTCGACAGAACAAAAAGAAGGAAGTGCTCAATGATAGCCGAGATCGGCCACTTTGCCATGATCCTGTCCTTAGGGCTGGGATTGCTATTGAGTGTGCTCCCGCTGTATGGGGCAGCTCGAAATAACACATTATTAATGAATAGTGCACGACCGCTATCATGGGGTATGTTCGGATTCCTAGCGATTTCGTTTTTTATCTTGTGCTACGCGTTCTACACCAATGATTTTACGGTTCAATACGTAGCAAGTAACTCGAATAGCCAACTTCCTTGGTACTACCGAATCACAGCGGTTTGGGGTGCTCATGAAGGTTCATTACTGCTTTGGGTTCTTATCCAAGCGGGTTGGACGGTTGCAGTAGCGACGTTTAGCCGTGGTATGCCTCAAGAGTCTGTGGCTCGCGTACTGGCTATCATGGGTTTGATTACTGTCGGCTTCTTGCTGTTCATTATCGTAACGTCTAACCCGTTCTTACGTACACTGCCTTACTTTCCTGTCGATGGCCGTGACTTGAATCCACTACTGCAAGACCCGGGTTTGATTATTCACCCGCCTATGCTTTACATGGGTTATGTAGGTTTCTCGGTTGCGTTCTCTTTCGCCATTGCATCTCTAATGAGTGGTCGTCTAGATACGGCATGGGCTCGTTGGTCTCGTCCTTGGACAATCGCAGCTTGGTTATTCCTAACGGTAGGTATCGCACTTGGTTCATGGTGGGCTTACTACGAACTTGGCTGGGGTGGCTGGTGGTTCTGGGATCCAGTAGAAAACGCTTCATTCATGCCTTGGTTGGCTGGTACAGCGCTGATGCACTCGCTTGCGGTAACAGAAAAGCGTGGCACATTTAAAGCCTGGACAGTATTGCTGGCTATCTCTGCATTCTCTTTAAGCTTACTAGGTACATTCTTAGTTCGTTCGGGCATCTTGGTATCTGTTCACGCATTCGCGTCAGATCCTGCTCGTGGTATGTTTATTCTAGGTTTCCTAGTGTTCGTTATCGGTGGTTCACTGCTGTTGTTTGCTGTTAAAGGCGCATCGGTTCGTGTCCGTGGTAACTTTGATTTGGTTTCTCGTGAAAACGCACTACTCGGCAACAATATCTTATTGATTGCTGCGTTAGTGGTTGTGTTAGTGGGTACGTTGTTACCACTTGTTCATAAGCAATTAGGGCTGGGCTCGGTTTCAATCGGTGCACCATTCTTTGATATGTTGTTCTTCTGGTTAATGATCCCGTTCTCGTTCCTATTGGGTATCGGTCCACTGATCCGTTGGAAACGTGACAACCTGTCTAAGCTTATCAAGCCAATGTTAGTTTCGGGTATCTTCTCGTTAGGTTTAAGTGCACTAATGGTGACCATGCTAGCTGACCGCTTCAGTGGTACTGCTTTTGCTGGTTGGGTGATGGCGTTCTGGATCTTCTTCATGCACGGCTTTGAGCTGCATGAGCGTGCAACACACCGTCATACCTTCATGAAAGGCCTAACTAAGCTACCTCGTAGCCATTGGGCAATGATCTGTGGTCACATGGGTTTAGCCGTAACAGTGATCGGTATCGCGATGGTACAAAACTACAGCATCGAACGTGATGTGCGTTTAGCGCCAGGCGAAAGCTACCAACTTGAAGAATACAGCTTCCTGTTTACAGGGGTTCGTGACAAAGATGGCCCTAACTACGATGGTTACATCGCTGACTTTGAAATTACCAAAGAAGGCAAATACATCAACACGCTTCACGCTGAAAAACGTTTCTATACTACAGCTAAGTCTATGATGACTGAAGCGGCGATTGATCGTGGCGTAACGCGCGACCTTTATATCGCAATGGGTGAGCGTTTAGACGACAACAAATCTTGGGCTGTACGTATCTACTACAAACCATTTGTACGTTGGATCTGGGCGGGTTCTTTGATCATGTCGATTGGTGGTGTGATTGCCATCAGTGACCGTCGTTACCGTTTCCGTAAGCCAACGAAAAAGTCGGCTCAAGAGCAGGAGGCTTAATTCGAATGAACAAGAAGATTTTATTCATTCCATTGATTGCGTTCATGGTTCTAGCTGGAATCTTTGCAACTCAATTGATGCGTAACCAGTCGGGTGATGACCCGACTAAACTTGAATCCGTATTGATTGGTAAGCAGGTACCTGAGTTTGGCCTAGAGGATTTAGAACAGCCGGGTAAGTTTCATGATCAAGCTATCTTTAAAGGTGAGCCTCTGCTTCTTAATGTGTGGGCGACTTGGTGTCCTACTTGTTATGCAGAGCACTCTTACCTGAATAAGTTAGCGGATCAAGGCGTTAAGATTATTGGTCTTAACTACAAAGATGATCGCAATAAAGCGGTTGGTTGGTTGAAAGAACTGGGCAACCCGTACTTAATCAGCTTGTTCGATGGCAACGGTATGTTAGGTCTTGACCTTGGCGTATATGGCGCTCCTGAGACCTTCCTAATTGATGCTAACGGTGTGGTTCGTTACCGCCATGTTGGTGACGTGAACCCGACTAACTGGGCATCGACGCTTCAGCCGATGTACCAAGAGTTATTGGAGGAGGCGAAATGATTAAACAAACACTTGTAGCAATGTTTGCCACCTTCGCTATCTCTGCGTCGGTAACGGCTGCGCCTATCGAATTTCATGAGTTTGATACGGTTGATCAAGAGCAACAATTTAAAGATTTGAGCAATACGCTTCGTTGCCCAAAATGTCAGAACAACACGATTGGTGATTCGAACGCGGAACTTGCGGTCGACTTGCGTCAAAAAGTGTATGAGATGACAAAAGATGGCAAGTCTGAGCAAGAAATTATTGATTACATGATTGCTCGTTACGGTAACTTTGTAACGTACAACCCGCCACTGACCTTAGCGACATCGATCCTTTGGGTTGGGCCGTTTTCGGTTGTTGTATTAGGTTTTGGTTTGATTGTTTTACGAAGCAGAAAGTCAAAATCGAAAGCAGTAGAGTCCAATAAAGACTGGGATGCAGATAAAGAAGCACGTTTAAAAGCGTTACTCGACGAAGAGAACGACGGAGATAAACAGTAATGACTCTATTTTGGATTTCTACAATTGTCCTTTCGCTAGCCGCAGTTTTATTGATTGTTCTGCCTTTCTTGAATAAGAAAGAAAACAACGATGACGTGCTTCGCGATGAGTTGAATAAAGCCTTCTATAAAGATCGCTTAGTTGAATTAGAAGTAGAAGCTGAAGAAGGCCTTGTTGATAACCAGCAAGAACTGATCGCTGACTTAAAACAGTCGCTACTTGATGACGTTCCAACGCAAGAAAAAATCAAGAGAACAAAAATATCTACGCTGGGTGTCGTTGTACCGTCAGTGATCCTGGTCCTGGTTGTGACTTATGGTATGTACTTTCAGTTTGGTGCATTAGATAAGGTTCAACACTGGCAAGAAGTGAGTTCGAACCTTCCTGAGTTGTCTAAAAAGTTAATGTCATCAGAAGGTGGAACGCTTACCGATGATGAACTTGAAGATTTGACTCTAGCGCTTCGTACTCGTCTTCACTATCAACCAAAAGATTCAACCGGTTGGTTACTGCTTGGCCGTATTGCATTAGCAAACCGCGACGCAGAAACAGCGAAAGATTCTATGGAAAGAGCTTACAAACTTGAACCTAAGAATGAAGATGTTCAGCTAGGTTTTGCTCAAGCACTGATGCTTTCACCTGATGAAGCCGATCAAAACCAAGCGCGTTTGATTTTGAGCCGTTTGATCCAAAACGATTATGTCGACCTTCGAGTGTTCTCACTGCTAGCGTTTGATTCTTTTGAACGTCAAGATTACCCGGGTGCTGTGAAGTACTGGAGCATCATGCAACAGATGATTGGTCCACAAGACAGTCGCTACGAGATGTTGTCACGCAGTATTGAAAGTGCTCAGAAGAAAATGGGCGACACCATGGGTGTTGACCAAGGTAAGAGCGTTGCAGTAACGCTTGAGCTGTCTGGCGACGTGAACGCTGATCCTAAGTCTGTGTTGGTTGTTTCGGTACATAGAGCTGATGGTTCGCCAATGCCGGTCGCTGCAGCCCGTTACCCATTGGGTTCTTTCCCTCGCACTGTTGTTCTCGATGATGGTAACAGCATGATGGAAGGCTCTAAGTTGTCTAGCCTTGAAACTCTGATGGTTAGAGCTAGGCTTGATACAGATGGTAACGTTTCAACTCGCGATGGTGATTGGTACGGTGAAAGTGAAGTGGTTGAACTGGGTGCTCCAGTGACCATTAATATCAATAAGCAATATTAATCATCATTTTGCATAGGTGTTAGCTATTCCGATTTTGCAACAAACGGTATAGACTTACGCAACCAATTGAGGCCAGCGATTGCTGGCCTTTTTTTATTATATGAATTCCTTATGGAAAAGGTGATATGTCTGTCAGTGTTTTAAGACTCTCGAGTTTACTTTTTATCGCAAGCTTAACGGTGGGCTGTTCTAGCGCGCCAGATGAAAGCACGAACGATAATAACCTCGAAACCTCTGAATACGTCGAAGAATCCCACCCGAATGACCCTTTCGAAGGGTTCAACCGAGCGATGTGGGATATCAACTACGAATATCTTGATCCTTATTTAGTTCGTCCTGTTTCACTCGCTTATGTTGGCTATACCCCTGTTCCAGTTCGTTCTGGTATCTCAAATTTTTTAGCCAACTTAGACGAACCTGCGAGCATGGTGAACAACATATTCATGGGTAATGGCGAGAAAGCACTCGACCATTTCAACCGTTTTTGGATTAACTCAACTTTTGGTTTGTTGGGCCTAATCGATATTGCCAGTGAAGCGGGTATCACCAAATATGACGACAAGTCGTTTTCTGATGCGATTGGTCATTATGGGGTAGGGAATGGGCCGTACTTTATGGTGCCGGGTTATGGTCCTATTACGACTCGTGAAGTGACGGAGCAAGTGGATAGTTTATATGTGCCTTTAGCTCTGTTGAACTTCTGGGCGAGCCTAGGAAAGTGGGCATTTGAAGGTATGGAAACTCGTGCTCAATTAGTTTCTCAAGAAGCTCTGTTGGATGACTCGCCAGATCCATATGCTCTGACTCGTGAAGTTTACATTCAGCGTCGTGACTTTAAAGCCGAAATCGAACCGGAAGAAGTCGATCTGGAAGAAGAAGATTTCATTGACGGATACCTAGAAGATTACTAGATATAAGATTTTGAATAACGGATAAAAGAAAGGCTCGATGTTGAAAATAACATCGAGCCTTTTTTATATTTGCTACTTTAGATTAAGTAACTAGATTAGAAACGGTAGTTAGCTTGGATACCTACTAGCCAAATGCTACCCGTCACTTCACCTTCGAAGCTACCGCCAAATAAATCCGCAGCAGTATCGGTTTCATGCATCTTAGCATCTTTCGCTAAAATGTAAGTGAAGCCGGCATCTAGAGTTAATTGCTCAGACCATTGGTATCCAGCACCAATGCTTAACCAAGTACGGTCTGTTTCTGGGATCGTTGCTGTACGGTGCTCTTCACTTACCGCTGAAGTGTCGTATGCAATACCAGAACGTAAAGCTAACTTAGGTGTCATTTGGTAAGTCGTACCAAGAGCAAAGCGGTAGTTGTCTTCCCAGTTCTCTTGTTTGATTTCTACGCTGTTTTCACCCGGAAAATCAGCAACAAGCTCTTTAAAACTGCTCCAGTTTGTCCAGTTAATGCTTGCGTGAACCGCAACTTTTTCAGTAAGCTGGTGGAAGCTAGCAAGTTCCGCTGTTGCTGGAAGAGCAAGATCCATTGAGCCGCTCTTGTGAGCTGCTGGGTTTGCTTGGTTGAAACCAAAGCCTTTTGCATAGCCTTCTAGAGTGAGGTCTACTTCTGATTTGTAGGTAAAGCCTAGGCGGTTGCTTTCATTGATCTGCCATGCTGTACCCACTTGCCAACCCCAAGCCGTATCATCGCCTTCCATATATTTTAAAGCAGTGCCTGCAGGTAAAGGAACTAGAGAGTTCGCTGTAGATACTGCACCAAAGCTACCTTCAGCCATGATGTAACGAACACCACCACCAATAGATACGCCCTCAAGTACTTGGTATGCCGCGTTTAGGTTTAGCTCCATTGTCGTAACACTTGCTTCGTTACCGTGGTTTGCGCCACCAAAGTCTTTACCTAAGTCTGTTTCCATACCGTAGTTAGTGCCCGCAGCAAAACCTAATGCAAACTTGTCGTTGTACTTATGAGAAACATAAAAGTTTGGAATTACTGCACTGTGTGCAAAATCACTAGAGTTTGATGAAGTAGACTGACCCATCATAGACGTAGAAGTACCGTCGATATCAATGTTCGGGTCAACATAGATAGCGCCAACAGAAACTTGTGTGCCTTCTAGGTAAGTCAGCATTGCTGGGTTACGCCATTGTGCGTCTGCACCGTCAGCCATTGCGGCTTCACCAGCGTACGCACGGCCTAAGCCCGTTGCTGAGTATTCTGCTAGTTGAAAACCGGCCGCGTGAGTGACGGTAGAAGTCGAAAGTAGTCCAACTGCCACTGCAGCAGATAGAAGAGTCTTATTCATTTTCATTATTATGTTCGCTGAATCATAAGTATTTAGTGTCGTGATTCTACGTTTAGAGCTATTACTTTAAAAATGAAATTCGAATAAAACAGTGTTTTAGGGATTAAATGAGTAAATGTGTTTAATTATTAGAGAAATAATCTAAATGTTTCGGCTGTGTTGCGAAGTTTGAGCGTACACTTGTAGGCATATTTTGCCTCTGCAGGCTACAGCTGTAAGCTTAAATTGATGTTGGTCAGAGGGTTATGCAATAAAAAAGGGTCGCGTAAGGCGACCCTTTGGGATTGTTAACTTCGATTATATTAGAAGCTACGGCTATACTGCAGACCCATTAGGATTGCATCAGCACGAGTTGTTGCTGAAATTGACGAAACAACAGAAGTTGATTCGTTGACTTTAACATCGTCACCCATTAGGTATGTGAAACCAAAGTCTACGTTTGATGCTTCGTTGATGTGGTATGTGAAACCAGCTGAGAACCATTGGCGATCTGAATCTGGCACTGAAACTGAAGTTACTTCATCTTGTGCGCTAGTGTCATACATGTAGCCGGCACGAAGTGTCCAATCACGATTCATGTAATATGTACCACCTAGAGAGTAGTGCATACCATTTTGCCATTCGTAATTATTTAGAACACCCGCTTTTTCTGCTTCTAGCTTGTCAAATGAGCTCCAACCAATCCATTGTACTGAATAGTGAACCGCGAATTTAGTATCTTCGATTTTGTGAAAGCCAGAGAACTCAACAATATCAGGTAGAGGCATATAAAGAGTATCATCTTTATATTCAGTGCCTTGGTAACTGATATCTCCTTCAGCTTCAAGTTTCGGAGAGTAGTGATAAGCCAAACCAAAACGGTTGTTTTCATTCAATTCGAAAACAGTACCAAGGTTAAAGCCAACAGCCCAGCCATCTGCTTCAGCGTCAAGAACGGTTTGTCCTGCTTGAGGTAGCAATGGGCTAGGTGGAGTACCAACTTCTGAACTCATTGTTCGTTTCAGCTCGCCTTTACCGTAAATAAGATCAAGGCCAGCGCCGAAGCTCCATTGATCGTTTAAACGGTACGAACCAGCTAGGCCAAAGTTAACACTTTTTACATCTGTAAGACCGCCGTATTCACCACCCACATAGCTATCGCTGAACTCAGTTTTTGTACCAAAGTTCGAATAAGCATTGAAGCCTACAGCAAATTTTTCGTTGATAGGAACAATAAGGTGAATATTTGGAGCTATAGAAGTATCACCAGCATCGTCATAATCAGCATTGCTGGAGGTGCTTCCCATGAAGCCTTTATAGGTAGCATCCTTAACTTCAATCATTGAAGTAATACTTTCAAAACCAAGAGATAGCTCAGTTTTGTCAAATAGTGCCATTGCTGCAGGGTTACGTGCCATTACTGACGCGTTATCTGCGATTACGGCGTCACCAGCGAAAGCACGGCCGATGCCGGTTGCTGATTGTGCGTTAAGTTGGAAACCTGCTGCCATCGCTTGCGAAGACGCCAGTGTGATTGTTACTGCTAAAAGAGACTTTTTAAACAGACGCGTGTTGTTGGTAGTCATTCATTTATTCCTTTATATATCCGCCTCTACAGGGCGATTAATTTGAGCAATTGCTCAATGGTGGCTGATCCTATTCGCAAGTATACGATATACAAATCCGACCATTGGAAATTTTGAGGGTAAAATTATGGAAATGACGCCTATCTGGCACGAAAATGGTGTGAAATGCTGTTTTTTAGAGCTTTAACTCTAGAGGTATTGGTGTGGTGAATGGTTTTGCGGTTTATTGATAAATAAAGCCCAGCAATATCAGTGATATACTTGCTGGGCCTTTTGTTACGGGGCTTTGAGAGTAAATTAGCTCATTGGTTTGATCATTTTTGTCAGCTTTTCGGCGATTTTAGAGACATCCTCGCCATCTTCGCCTACAAGGATCAAACTGCTGCCATCGATCGGTGTTACTGAGCCTGACATGCCTTTTTCATCAAAGTCGATAGACTTGTCAGTCGGAATTCCAGTTAAAAACAGAGTGACCTTGCCTTTTTCGCCTTGGAAAACCATGTGCATTGCGTTGGACTTGCCAAAGCCACAATGGTTCAGGTAATAGACGTGGTAAGGGAAGGCTTCATCAAATTGAAATGCAAACGGATTCATCTTGGCATTGATTTGTTGTGAAGTAACATTCTCATCAAGCGCACTCACAAAGCTCTTTTCATCGACAACATGTTTCATTGCCGTATCTGCCAAACTTGCTTGCGCGGGTGAAACGAATGCATTGCCCCAGTTAACTTGGCCAACCAATAAACCAGCAACAAACGCCACCGAGGCAGCCATTGCCATCGCTCGTCTAGCAAACGTAGGTCTTACTACTTTGCTTTCTTCGCTTGAGGTCTGATTGAACAGTATACGATCAGCAAGATCGTCTGGCACATCCACATTCATTGCTGAATGGATCTGTTTATCAAGCGATAGTACATCGTCTAGAAAGTTACTATTGGCTTCGCTGCTTGCTGCTGCATCAATAATATCTTGTGTACGTTGCTTAGGTTCCGACAATACACGACGACGAAATTCCAAATCATCCATTATGTTGCCCCCTCTCTGCCTCTTCTGTATCCAGCATCTCTTTCAACTGATTTCGAGCTCTGAATAAACGTGTCATCACCGTGTTTTTGTTGAGGTCGAGAATATCTGCGATCTCATCACCACTAAAACCACCAATCACTTGTAAGAAGAGGGGTTCACGGTAATCGATTTCAAGTTTCATGATCTGAGCTTGCAACCACAGGTGTTGATGATGTGGGTCATCGCTGACACTTGCATCGTTACCATGATCGTCGATATCAACCAGATCAAACTGTTTGCGTTCAAAACGTCGAGCGTTCTCGCGTCGCAAGATGGTGATCAGCCAAGATTTAGCGGCTTTTTCATCTTGTAAGCTATCGAGTGACTTCCATGCACGAAGGCAAGTCTCTTGTACTAAATCTTCGGCAATGCTTTTGTCTTTACATAGCCAATAGGCGTAGCGAAAGAGGTCACGATGATAGGCACGAACGAGTGCTTCGTACTTTCTTTGTTTGTCCATATCAGAGTTGACCGGACGCTTGGCTGTTTTCTTTCCAAACATTTTTATTATTGACACACGAGCCTCCATAATTGCTCTGCGTATAGCTGTCCTCTATACGTTGTGCTTCGTTTTTATATTCTGTTTCGTTTTTAGGGCTAACGATCGGCAGGAAACCGTAAAATCACATTAAAATTGATCTACTTCAAAATCTAAGGCCTCGAACAAGCTATAGTACACCTTGTCGTCTAGTTAGTCATTCGTGGCTAGCATGTTGAGCAAGACGACACTTCCTTTTGAAGGCTGACTTTACTTTCTCCTAATCAGGAAACTGATTATTTCAATTGGCGTTAAGTTAATTGCTTTATATACATTCCGACCACACAGTTTTGTGTGGTTTTTTTTTGCCTCAAGAAAACCATTCCCTACACAGCGATAACAGTCTTTGCTTACAATAGTTTAGTCTCTTACGACAACCTTTCCCCCAAAAAGGTTCGCCTGAATGCGCAGTTATATTTTCAAACAGTGAGATACTCGTATCACGTTTATTTAAACGCTCGTTTGATTTAATTAACAACTTCTTTACAATGCTTCAGGTCAGACCTCTTAACTTTAAGGAGAAACCATGGGCAAACAGGAAGTCAAAACGCGTTCTGGAGAACGTGTTGCCGTTGTCGCTGGACTACGAACCCCATTCGCTCGTCAGAGTACAGAATTTAGCCAAGTGCCTGCGGTTGACCTAGGCAAAATGGTTGTGAGCGAAATGCTTGCAAGAACAGATGTCGATCCTGCGCTTATCGAGCAAGTGGTGTTCGGCCAAGTCGTACAAATGCCAGAAGCACCGAATATTGCACGTGAAATCGTGTTGGGTACGGGCATGGACATCAATACCGATGCCTACAGTGTGACACGAGCATGTGCGACCAGTTTCCAAGCGGCAGTTAACGTGACCGAGAGCATTATGGCTGGCACGATTGATGTCGGTATTGCAGGCGGTGCGGATTCTTCTTCTGTATTGCCTATTGGTGTTTCGAAAAAGTTAGCGGCAAATTTATTAGCGCTGAGTAAAACGAAAACCATGGGTCAGAAGCTGAAGATTCTTAAAACACTTTCAGTAAAAGATCTGATGCCAGTGCCACCGGCAGTCGCAGAATACTCGACCGGTTTATCCATGGGACAAACGGCTGAGCAGATGGCGAAGACGCATGGTATTACTCGCGAAGCTCAAGACGCACTTGCTCACCGTTCTCACTCTTTGGCTTCTCAAGCATGGAAAGAAGGCAAGATTAAAGACGAAGTGATGACAGCGTTCCCAGCGCCTTATAAAAAGTACCTAGCGGAAGACAACAACGTTCGCCACGACTCAACGGTTGAAGGCTACGCTAAACTGCGCCCGGCATTCGATAGAAAGTACGGCAGTGTAACGGCAGCCAATGCAACTCCTCTTACCGATGGCGGTGCTGCGGTGATGTTGATGCGCGAAGGTAAAGCTAAAGAGCTAGGCTTAGAAGTGCTTGGCTATATTCGTGGCTATGCATTCTCAGCGATTGGTGTTGAAACGGATATGTTGATGGGGCCAACCTACGCGACCTCTCAAGTATTGAAGAACACAGGTCTAGAGTTGTCAGACCTAACGCTGATTGAGATGCACGAAGCATTCGCAGCCCAAGTTCTAGCGAACGTCAAAATGTTTGCAAGTGACGAGTTTGCTCAGAAGAATCTTGGCCGTGACAAAGCGATCGGTGAGATTGATATGGAGAAATTCAACGTGCTGGGTAGCTCAATTGCTTACGGACACCCGTTTGCTGCGACTGGTGCACGCATGATGACTCAAACATTACGTGAACTGAAACGTCGCGGTGGCGGCTTGGCACTGAACACAGCGTGTGCGGCTGGTGGTTTAGGTGCAGCAATGATCTTGGAGGTAGAATAATGTCTACGACTCTTGATACAACAACAGAAAAAGAAACCGTCGCTCAACCAGATTCAACGTCGGCGACTGAATCAACCAAAAAGAAAGCGACAGCATTTACTCTTAATATCGATGAGCAAGATATTGCTTGGTTAGCGATTGATGTGCCAAACGAGAAAATGAACACGCTGCAAGCGGCTTTTGCTGAAGAAATGAAAGCCATCTTCGAGCAGTTAAAAGAAAAACAAAGCCGAGTTAAAGGCTTAATCGTTCATTCACTAAAGCCAGATAACTTTATCGCTGGTGCTGATGTACGAATGCTTGATGCTTGTAAAACGGCTGACGAAGCACAGTCTCTTGCTCGTCAAGGGCAGGAGATGTTCCAAACACTGTCAGATCTTCCATATCCAGTAGTCGCAGCGATCCACGGTCCATGTTTAGGTGGCGGTTTAGAACTTGCGCTGGCGTGTGATTACCGTGTATGTACCGACTCAGACAAGACTCGTCTTGGTTTGCCAGAAGTTCAATTAGGTTTGTTACCTGGTTCTGGTGGTACGCAGCGTTTACCTCGCCTTATCGGTTTGCTGCCTTCTCTTGACCTTATTCTGACGGGTAAGCAGTTGCGTGCTAAGAAAGCGAAATCGCTCGGTGTTGTCGATGCTTGTGTGCCAGAAACTATCTTGCTTGAAGTCGCTAAGAGCTTTGTTGAAAAGAACTCAGGTGGCAAAAAAGGTAAGCGTCTTGCGTCTAAAAGCCAAGCTTCGACCAAAGAGAAGCTTATTTCACGCACGGGTCTTGGTCGTAAGGTTATTTTTGAACAGGCTTCGAAGAAAACCAACCAGAAAACACGCGGTAATTACCCTGCAGCCGATGCGATTCTTGATGTGATTCGTTACGGCCTTGAGAACGGTTTTGATAAAGGCCTTCAGTATGAAGCGAAGCGTTTCTCTGAACTGGTAATGACTTCAGAATCTAAAGCCCTGCGTTCGATTTTCTTTGCCACCACTGAAATGAAAAAAGAGCACGGCGCAGACGCAGAACCCAAAGCGGTTAAGCGTGTTGGTGTACTGGGCGGCGGCCTTATGGGTGCTGGTATCAGTCATGTCAGCGTTGCCAAAGCGAAAGTTCCGGTTCGCATTAAAGACGTATCCAATGAAGGCGTGCTGAACGCGCTGAACTACAACTTTAAGTTGTTCGATAAGCAGCGTAAGCGTCGCATTCTGACTAAAGCTGGTCTGGAAAGTAAGATGCTTCAGCTTTCTGGTGGTATCGACTTTACGAGCTTTAATCACACTGATGTGGTGATTGAAGCGGTATTTGAAGACCTCGATCTTAAGCAATCAATGGTTGCGGACATTGAAGCCAATGCAAAGCCAGAGACTATCTTTGCGACGAATACGTCTTCATTGCCAATCCATAAGATTGCGGAGAAGGCGCAGCGACCAGAAAACGTTGTCGGTCTTCACTACTTCAGCCCTGCCGAAAAAATGCCGCTAGTCGAAGTTATTCCTCATGAAACTACGTCAGAAGAGACGATTTCGACGGTTGTAGCATTAGCGAAGAAGCAAGGTAAAACACCGATTGTTGTTAAAGACACGGCTGGTTTCTACGTGAACCGTATTCTTGCTCCGTACATGAATGAAGCGGCGCATCTGTTACTGGCAAATGAGCCAATTGAAAAGCTCGATAGCACGTTATTGGACTTCGGTTTCCCGGTTGGCCCAATTACTTTGTTAGACGAGGTGGGTGTTGATATCGGCGCGAAGATTATTCCAATTTTAGTGAATGAACTAGGCGACCGTTTCCAAGGCCCTGATGTGTTCGATATTCTTTTGAATGACAACCGTAAAGGCCGTAAGAGTGGCAAAGGTTTCTACACTTACAAAGGTAAGAAGAAAGAAGTCGATAAGTCAGTTTACAAGCTGCTTAAGCTGCAACCCGATCCTAAGTTGAGCGATAACGATATCGCGATGCGCTGTGTGTTACCGATGCTAAACGAAGCGGTTCGTTGTTTGGATGACGGTATTATCCGCAGCCCACGTGATGGCGATATTGGTGCTATTTTCGGTATCGGTTTCCCTCCATTCTTAGGAGGTCCGTTCCGATACATGGATCAAATTGGTATTAAGTCATTGGTCGAAATGATGAACGACTTCGCTAAGAAGTACGGTGATCGTTTTGCGCCATGCGATGGCCTACTAACACGTGCTGGTTTGGATGAGTCTTTTTATAAGTAACTTTCTAACTCATTGATTAATAAGCCCGTACCAAGCGATTGATGCGGGCTTTATTGTTTTATGAACGAGTGTGAAAGGAATGAGATTCCCGACTCAGTCGTTCCTCCTTTTCGGGAATGATGTTCGAGAGATAAAAAGTAAGTTATTGCGTTGATTAGAAAGGTGATCAAACACATCTCAATCGAAACTACCGTCATCTCCTAAAGCGACGAAGGAGCGTAATAGGAGATCTGCTTTTGTGCTTCACCCAAGAAAAAAGGTTGATGCTTTCACATCAACCTTATGATTTTTATCCCAGCTTTATCACCCAAGTTCACAGTCTTTAGGACGTAACTGAAACTCATCAATTGAGCCAATCTCCACACCTGCCGACAACTTTTCTTCCTCATCATGAGCATTACCGTGCGCATGCATAATCAGACGATTTGCCGTGCGAGGTTTAAGTTGGCTGACCACAAAACGCATCATGTCTGAGCGTGTTAGACCTTTGAGGTCTTCTAAGACACGCTCTCTCTGATTGAATTCCAAGTCCTTATTGCCTATCGCAACCCATAAGCGCTGAGCGCGACCGCGCAAGGTGGTATCTGGCGTTGAAATCTGATTCCAGAGCCCGCGTTTACTGCTGTGCCATTGATAGTCGTTAAGCTCCAACAGCACCATGTAAAAAGCATTGAGGAATTCATCTATCGAGGCTAACAAGTCTGCTGGGGCAGCATTCGGTGATTGCACATATAACACAATACCCGGGTGTCGGTTCAACGGCATATTGCCAGTGCCGACCATATAGCCTAGCTGCTGCTTGGTACGAATCTCATGGAAGAAGGTGGCTGACATCAAATGGTTCGCCAATGAATACAGCGCAATATTTTTAGGTGAAATATCAGCACATTGGTAGTAAACCACGATGGCTGAATCATCTTGATTGCATACGACTTCGCGTTGGAAGCTACCATTTTCACCCAACATGATTAATGGGCGTAGTGACTCTTCGTAAGCTTGGTCTTGAACACGTAATGCATCTTTTAGCGTTTCAGCCATCTTGTGTGCATCGGCTTTTTTCCAATCACCATACACAAACATTTCGACATGCAATTCTGCCAAGATAGCTTGAACAAAAGAAGAGAGTTCATCGACCTCAATCGTTTCCAAGGCTTCAATTAATACGGAATAAGGCGGGTTATTAGGCTGAAGTATTCCAGTCATCGCATTAAACAGCTGAGAAATAGGACGATCTTGCGACGCATTATTCCAGTTTCTGAGCAATTGATGCTTAATAGTTTCAAAGCGTGTTGGACTAAAGTCGCGTGCTTGGAAGCGCTCAAGGATCATATTGAGCAGCTGTGGTTGCTTTTCGCTGAATCCCGAAAGCGTGAGTGTTACACCGCCCTGATGGGTATACATGTTGTAGCCCATACCCGCAATCTCAGCCTGATACGTATCTTTTTCAAGCGAGTCCAAGAACATCTCTACACACAAGCGTGTTTTAACGATGTTTCTCGGGGTGGCGACTGAGTGTGGGCTGTCGATAGCGATATACACCACACCTTTAGGTACTCGAAATTGATGGTCTTGGAGGTGCCATAACTTAAAGCCATCCAGCTCTTCTAACAGTTGTGGGTGCTTAGCATCACCTTCGAGTTCAGCAGGGTCTAAGTCGTAGCAAATAAATGGGTTTTTACTTGGCAACTCGAACATCCAGCCGGGGTTGATGCACGTAAAGCATTGGGTCTGCTCTGAGCTAAAAGGCGTAACGGAGTAGGGCGTAAAATACCACTTCGCTTCTCTATCATACTCGAAGCCTTGAGCTACGATGGTGACCCGCATGTTGTCGACAGATAAGTAGGGAAGCAAAGAGCGTTGTAACTCTTCGTCAAAGTGAGACATCTTATAATCGCCATACCCCACATCTTGCTCTTGATAGTGCTGCATGTTGATAACAAGATGACTGACGACATCGAGCGGTCTGGAGGGCTCTTGAAAGCGGAAAGCGGACTCTAAAACGGCGCGTTTTTCAAGATAACGCCACTCTTCGATGCCTTGTTGTTCAATGAGTTTGATGTACTGAAATATTGCTTGAACGACGTTATCGGTTTTGGTTAAGCCTTCGATGGTCATTGAGCAACTGATCGTGAAGTCACGATAGTTACTGCCACTTGCGCCGCCACCTGCCGAGAGGGAAGTAATCCAACCTTTCTCTTTCAGCTGCATCATTAAACTGCCTTCGCCTTCGTAACCGATAAGGTGTGCAAAGAATGATAATGGCTTAACCCCATAGTGCTTGTCCATGCTTGGCATTGGGAAGGTTAAGATAAGTTTGCGCACTTCTTTTATCGGTTTAACGTGTACTTGTACACCCGTGCTTAATTCACCAACAATCGGTACTTCAACCTTTTTACCTTGTAGTTTGTGATTGGTAATCGAGCTAAAACGCTCCTCAACCCAACTTTGCATTTCGTCTAATGATTGATTGCCAGACAGTGTCAGCGTCATTAGATCGGCTGAATATTGTTGCTGGTGGAAAGCCAAGATCTCTTGTCGAATCGTTTCACCGTTTCTGTCACCTAACGTCTCGATATTACCGACAGAAAACTTCGAGAATGGGTGATTGTGATTCACCAGTTCTTTGGTAACTTGGTACAAGCGTCGCGAGTCGTCGTTGAGTTTCATTTTATATTCGGAATCAACGGCTTGGCGTTCTTTATCTAGTGCTTCTTCGTTAAAAAGTGGCGCTGTGAAAAATTGGCTGAAGCGATCGAGTGCGGTTTCAAAGGCATTCAATTCAACATCAAAAAAGAAGCAGGTGTGTTCGGTTCCGGTCCAAGCATTGTTGCTACCGCCATGTTGGCTGATAAAACTTTGGAACTCTCCGACCTTTGGATACTTTTCAGTTCCCAAAAATAGCATATGCTCTAAGTAGTGCGCTAAACCCTCTCGGTCGGTAGGGTCATCAAAATGCCCTACATTAACGGCGAGTGCGGCTGCAGCTTTTTGAGCGTTCTGATCGTGAACTAACAGTACTCGCAATCCGTTATCCAAGGTTACGTAACGGTATTGATGTTCATCATTAGGGCTTAAATGCACAGAAGCATCTCCAGAGAAGGTGGTTTTTAAATTATGTACGCGATGATTTGAGGTGCAAACCTTGCGATCACATTTTGGGATATGAAGAGCTTTTTGGCGACTTCTAAATCATTTTTATCGATTTTTATCAGTGATTTATTTTCTTTTAATAAGATTGTTAAGAAAGTCGAACTCTTTAGCAAGTGACTTGATATAATTATTTATATAGACTGCGGTTTCTCTAGTTTGAGAGCCAAACGCTAAGTAGCGTATCGCTGATATGGGATATATCGACTTTCGAAATGTTACGTAGACAGGACTGAACATGAAAATATTCATAATGCGCCACGGTGAAGCAGAACATTTTGCGGACTCGGATGCAGAACGAGCGTTAACCAAGCGCGGGAAAATGGCATCTCTTGCAGTGGCTCAAGCTGCAAATGAGCAGGGGATTAGTCAATTCGATAAAGTGCTTGTGAGCCCATATTTAAGGGCACAAGAAACGTGGTTAGAAATCTCTCAGGCGTTTTCTGGAAAGAAAGTAGAAACCTGTGATGATATTACGCCTTATGGAATGTCCGACGACGTGTTTGATTTGACCGTAGCAATGGCAGAAGTAGAAAAACTAGAGACCATTTTATTTGTTTCTCATTTACCTCTAGTGGGCTACTTAACAGCAGAATTTGCAACGGGCATGGCGCCACCTATGTTTCCGACGTCAGGTTTGGCTTGCATTGAATTCGACCTTGAGACACAAAAAGGCGAGTTACTTTGGAACATCAATCCATAGTCGAGGTTATATCTAACCTGTAGGCTGAAAGATAACAAAGAAAAGGGCACCTCAATGATTTGAGGTGCCCTTTTCTGTTTTTGACGTTAGGGGAAATAGTGAGTCAGGGTTATTTGTCTGGAATAGCAAGCAAAACCAACAACGCACCGTTACCACCAAACTCTAAAGGTGCTTGGTGAAAGGCCATCACGTCAGGGTGCTGCGCTAACCACAAAGGTACCTTCTGTTTAAGGATGTGTTTACCGATACCGTGCTGAACGCAGGCACATGCCACGCTCTCTTTCACGCAGTGCGCAATCATGGCACCTAACTCACGTTTCGCTTCTTGTTGAGTCATACCGTGCATATCAAGATACACATCAGGTACGTAGACACCACGACGTAAGCGCTTCACCTCATACTTAGAGACATCATCACGCGCATAACGTGTTGGGCCTTCTTCGCTAAGATGCGGAATGAACTCATCCGAGAAATAAAACTCGCTATCACTGGCTTGTCTTGCCGTGCGAGTAATTTCTTTTTGCTTGGCATTTCTTTTTGGCTGCTGGACTATGGTATCCTGTTGCAACTTTTTAACGCCCTTTACTGCATCGTTGAATAGGGCGAAATCGTCATCGAAGTCGGTGTCTTTTTTGCTCATCAGGTTATGAATTCTAATTAGAAACGTAATTAGCAGTATTGTAGCGCTTTTCGGAGACAATTTTGGATAAGATTTTTGTAGAAGAAGCGGTATCAGAACTACACACGCTTCAAGATGTGATTCGTTGGACTGTTAGTCGCTTTAACGCAGCGGGCCTTTTTTATGGTCACGGCACTGATAACGCGTGGGATGAGGCGGTACAACTTATTTTACCTACTCTTTATCTGCCGATTGATGTTCCTTCGCATGTTATGAACTCTCGTCTAACGAGCAGCGAACGTCTGCGTATTGTTGAGCGCGTAATCAAGCGTATCAATGATCGTACACCAACGGCTTACCTAACCAACAAAGCTTGGTTCTGTGGTCTAGAGTTCTTCGTTGACGAACGCGTTCTTGTGCCTCGTTCGCCAATTGGTGAGCTGATCGAAGCTCAATTCCAACCTTGGTTAACTGAAGAGCCAACGCGCATCATGGACCTTTGTACGGGTAGTGGCTGTATTGCTATTGCTTGTGCTCATGCATTCCCTGACGCTGAAGTAGACGCGATTGATATCTCTACTGACGCATTGCAAGTTGCTGAGCAGAACGTTCAAGATCACGGCATGGAGCAGCAAGTGTTCCCAATCCGTTCAGATCTTTTCCGTGATTTACCAAAAGAGAAATACAACCTGATCGTATCGAATCCACCTTACGTGGACGAAGAAGATATGAACAGCTTGCCAGAAGAGTTTACTCATGAACCAGAACTTGGCCTAGCGGCAGGTACTGATGGACTGAAATTGGTTCGTCGTATCTTAGCTAACGCGCCAAACTACTTAACGGATGATGGTATTCTGATCTGTGAAGTGGGCAACTCAATGGTTCACATGATGGTTCAGTACCCAGAGATTCCATTCACTTGGATTGAATTCTCTAATGGTGGTCATGGCGTATTTATGATCACTCGTGAGCAGCTAGTGGCTTGCGCAGATGAGTTCTCTCTCTACAAAGACTAAGCTTTGTATCGAAAAAGCTTCTTTGATTAGATTCGGGTTACCTTCGTTATTAAAGAAACCCTATCTGTATTAATTTAAACGCCATGCAGCAGTGCATGGCGTTTTTTATTGCCTAAATTTTGGATATCGTACTTAGCGTTGAGGATTTGTTGCATATTATTTGGTTGCTTAATATGAATAATTATCACATATTGATGGTCAATGTTTGGTCGTTTTAGTGAGTTAAGGAGAATTCGCGATGAGCTTTGATACATGGATTTATTATTTATTAGCGGTGCTGATTTTGACAGCTTCGCCCGGGCCAAGCTCTTTATTATGCATGACCAAAGGTGTGCAATCTGGCTTTAAATTATCGATATTTACCGCGCTGGGTAGCTTAACTGCGATTACTGGAATTCTAACGTTATCGTTTACCGGGCTAGGTGTGATTATCGCTTCGTCTGAGGTGGTATTTAATGTCATTAAATGGACAGGAGCCGCTTACCTAATCTACCTTGGTTGGAAGTCGCTACGTTCTAGTCAGCAAGATTATGACAACCTATCCAATCAACAATCCGATTCTAAATCTGTTAAAGAAAGTGCTGCGCAGCATTACCTCAGTGGCTTTATTGTTGGCGCGAGCAATCCCAAAGCTATTCTATTTTTTACCGCACTTTTCCCACAATTTATTGACCCATCGATCGCTCTGGTTCCACAGTTCACCGTGTTTGCTTTGACCTTTATTGTAATGGAATTGTCTTGGTTATTGGTTTACGCCTATTTAGGGGCTAAATCGTCAAATTGGTTGTTTGCTAAAGGCCGAGCCAAGGTATTCAATCGTGTCACTGGAGGTGTCTTTATTGGGGCTGGCGCACTGCTTTCGACGACAAGTCGAGCATAGCTTTCGATTTATCAAATTGTTGAATAGTTACAGAAGTTTCTTGGTGTTGTAATAAAAGGTTAATATTAATGTGCTTGCTGATATCGGCATAAAGTCGATATATTGGTGTTACACCATCACGTTCTCGAGGAGAGACATATGCAGCATCAAGAAATGATTCAACACAGTAATTTCGGCGTTATCAGTCGCACTTGGATTTTCTCTACCCTTTCTCTAATGGGTATTCTTGCTCTAATGTAGTCAGTTTTATGGCTCAATATTTTCAGTTTTTATTATGAATACACTTGTTAAAAAGTCTTCAAAGTCAGAACTCTTACTCTCGTAAATGTGGCTCTTCTCATCAGTCTAGCCACTTAGCTTTTCCTCTTCTTAGCAGTACCTTTCTCTCAGTAACTTTTTTTCTCTGAATAATCTCTTTGTCTGATTAACCCTTTTATCTCAATAGACTCACTGCATAACCTGATCTGAAGTTGTTATCAAACTGTGATAATCTTAAATCATCTTTTATCTACAGTGTGCCTCTCATGTCTGTCTGGGATTCTATTTCATTTAACAATCGATTTACCGCATTACCTCGACTGTTCTATACCCCAATTCAACCTACACCGCTCAGCAATGTCCAATGGCTCGCATGGAACCATAATCTTGCGAATGAACTTGGCTTTCCGTCATTTGAAAACGCTTCCGAGGAATTGCTTGAGACGTTATCTGGCAATATTGAACCTGAGCAATTCTTGCCTGTAGCAATGAAATACGCAGGTCATCAGTTTGGCTCTTATAACCCGGACTTAGGTGATGGAAGAGGGCTGTTATTAGCGCAAGTTGTCGCGAAAAGTGGTGAAACGTTCGACTTACACCTTAAAGGTGCAGGTAAAACCCCCTATTCACGTATGGGCGATGGTCGTGCGGTTGTTCGCTCAACGGTTCGTGAGTATCTATGTAGCGAAGCGATGGCGGGTCTTAATATCCCAACCACACGTGCGTTGGCGATGATGACCAGCGATACGCCGGTTTATCGTGAGAAGCAAGAGTGGGGCGCATTGTTGGTGCGCGCTGCTGAGTCACATATTCGTTTCGGTCACTTTGAACACCTGTTTTATACCAATCAGTTGGCAGAACATAAATTATTGGCCGACAAAGTCATCGAGTGGCACTTCCCAGAATGCCTCGATGAAGATAAACCATACGCTGCCATGTTTAATGAGATTGTTGATCGCACTGCGGAAATGGTCGCGCTGTGGCAAGCGAATGGTTTTGCTCACGGAGTCATGAATACCGATAACATGTCGATCATCGGCCAAACCTTCGATTACGGTCCGTTTGCTTTCCTAGATGAGTATGACCCGAGATTGATCTGTAATCACTCGGATTACCAAGGTCGTTATGCTTTTAATCAGCAGCCAAGAATTGGATTATGGAATTTGTCGGCACTGGCTCATTCTCTTTCGCCGCTGGTGGATAAAGCCGAACTTGAGGCTGCACTCGAACAATATGAACCACAAATGAATGGTTATTTCAGTCAGATGATGCGTCGTAAGTTGGGGCTGCTTTCGAAACAAGAAGGTGACAGTCGTTTATTTGAATCTATGTTTGAGTTGATGTCGCAAAACAAAGTCGACTACCCAAGATTCTTTAGAACGCTGTCGAACTTGGATACCTTGCCGCCACAGGGAGTGATTGATTTGGTTATCGACCGCGCGGCAGCGAAGCTATGGATGGATAACTACTTACAACGCTGCGAATTGGAAGACAGTTCAGTGGCAGGTCGCAGCGAAAAGATGCGACAAGTGAACCCGAAATACATCCTCAGAAACTACCTTGCCCAACTCGCCATAGATAAAGCGGAACGCGGTGATAGCAGCGATATTGAAGCATTAATGGTGGTTCTGGCTGACCCTTATGCAGAACATCCAGACTACGAATATCTGGCAGCTCTGCCTCCTGAGTGGGGCAAAGCCATGGAAATCAGCTGTTCCTCTTAACCTTCTATGATTCTTTGAGTCGCTAAGTACAGGTAGAGGTCACTAAGATGTGATCTTTATCTGTTTGTTCGTCTAACTTTACAAACATGTCAATAATCAAATAATCGGCCAGCCTATACACTATGTGAATAAGTTGTAAATTTAATAGGTTTGGGCGATGCCAACAAATACTCGAATTCTCGTGGTGGATGATGATCAAGAAATCCGCGAGCTGCTGGAAGAGTACCTTACAAAATCGGGCTTCGATGTCTCTTCTGTTGGAGACGGTGTTGAATTGGAAACCCACCTGCAAAGCCAAGGTTATCCAGACCTGATTCTGCTCGATGTTATGCTCCCCGGTGACGATGGTTTTACCTTGTGTCAGCGAGTTCGAAAGCAATCTAATGTGCCAATCATCATGCTGACAGCGGTATCGGATGAAACCGATCAAATTATTGGTTTAGAAATTGGTGCCGATGATTACATTGCGAAGCCATTTAGTCCGCGCCAATTAATGGCTCGTATCAAAGCACTACTACGCCGTGTTCAAGTGGTGGATGACAAGCCAAGTGATGCACTGCCAAAGCAGATTATTTTTGGTGATTGGACGCTCGATACACTCGCGCATCGAATCTCCCACAATGAAAATTCAGAAGAAATGGACTTGTCCGGCAGCGACTTTTCTTTGTTGATGCTGTTCTTAACTCGTCCTAATGAAGTTCTCGACCGTGACACCATCTCTTTCGCCACCAGAGGTCGGGAAGCGCTGCCTTTTGAGCGAGGCATTGATGTGCAGCTTAGTCGCCTGAGAAGTCGGCTGGGCGACAGTGGTAAATACCCTCACTACATCAAAACTATGCGCGGTAATGGCTACATTCTTGCTGTACCGGTTCAGTATGAACACTAAGCATGACCTACTATTAATGAAGTAATGCTAATAAAGTATTTCCAATGAAGTATTCCGGATGAAATATCTCGTATGAACTGGATGAGTTGGTTGAAACCAAATTCGTTAGTCGCAAGAACCTTATTGTTGACGCTGTTAGCCGTGGTGATAGCTCAAGGTATCGCAACGTCTATATGGTATAGCGAATCAAAACACAAAGAGCTGGAAGGGATTCGTTCTGCGTCGTCGAGCATGGCGAACATGTTTGCTTCAACGGTGACTTTTTTCCAATCTCTACCCGTTAAATATCGTCATATCGTGCTGGATCAAATACGCAATATGGGCGGTACGCGCTTCTTCGTTTCTTTCAATAAAGAGGCTTTGATTGTCGAACCGATCCCCGATACCCGTTTAAAAACCGCCTCGATTGAAGCGATAGAAAGTGTTTTGAGTAGCAAACTCAATAAAGTGGCGTCAGTGCGGGTTGATTTTTCTCGTCCTGAACACCTTCGCTTGCTCAAAAATGACATCTATTTAAGCGATCTCCCGCGATCTTGGGCACATCATACTTTAACGTTAGAACCGCTGAATCCACCCATTCTGGTTGTACAAATCGAATTGACCAGCCATGAATGGGTATACATTGCGGCTTTGTTGCCTGCTCCATATGTGAAACTCGACGATACGATTCTTGGCAGAGAGCAGGTGATCTTCTTAGTTTCTTCAACGCTTATTCTGCTGGTTCTAACTTACTTGATGATTCGTCGCCAAGTGCGTCCTCTTAAAAAGTTAGCAAGAGCCGCCAATGAGATGAGTATGGACATTCAGCAACCCCAACTGAAAGAAGAAGGGGCGACTGAACTGGTCACCGCAACCCGAGCCTTTAATCGCATGCAGCAACGGATTCGTCGCTATGTTGCCGACCGAGAGCACCTTTTTTCTGCGATCTCCCATGACTTAAAGACACCAATAACACGTCTAAGATTGCGTGCAGAGTTGTTGGAGAGTGAAGTAAAGAAAGACAAATTCAATAAAGATCTCGATGAGCTCGAGATGATGGTCAAAGGTGCTTTGCAAGCGGTAAGAGACACCGATCTACACGAGAATAATGCCATTATTGACCTCAATGAAATGGTGCTCTCTGTGATTGAATCTCATAACCAGTACCAAACAAAGGTAGAGTTCGAGCCGGTCGTCATTGAGCCATTGGTCGCGAAACCACTGGCGATTAAGCGTGTACTGACCAACTTAATCGACAACGCAGTTAAGTATGGTTCATCTGCCGTAGTGGAAGTTAGTGGTGATGAGCTTTGGGTGGTCGTGACTATTCAAGACCGTGGTAATGGCATTCCAGAAGACAAACTAGAGATGGTCTTTGAACCTTACTTTAGGCTTGCAACCGACGACCAAGGACACGGACTTGGCCTCGGGATCTGCCGAAATATCCTGCACGGACACGGCGGAGATCTCATTATTCGCAACTCCTCTCAAGGCGGCTTAGAAGCCAAAGTCTATATCCCCACAGGCCTAGAAGTGTAATGTAACAATTGTGTTACATAGGGCTTACCTTTTGTTTCAATCTTATCAATCAGAATAAGTAGACTCTTTATTGAACCGGACGTCGAGTCCGCTAAAACATGGAAGATAATAATGAAAATCAATAAAACCCTACTTACTCTATCTCTTCTTGCTGCCTCAACATTTTCTCAAGCTGGTGAAGTGGAAGTGCTTCACTGGTGGACTGCCGGTGGCGAAGCGAAATCCGCAGCGGTACTGAAAGAGATGATTGAAGAACAAGGCCATACTTGGAAAGATTTTGCTGTTGCTGGTGGCGGCGGTGAAAGTGCGATGACCGTTTTAAAAACGCGAGCAGTATCAGGCAACCCTCCATCTGCCGCGCAGATCAAAGGTCATGATATTCAAGAGTGGGGTGGTTTAGGTTTTCTGACGTCTCTCGATGCGACTGCCAAACAAGAACAATGGGATGAGTTACTGCCAGAGGTGGTGACTAAAGTGATGAAGTGGGATGGCGAATATGTGGCGGTTCCTGTCAACGTTCACCGTGTTAACTGGCTTTGGGCTAACCCTGTTGTTTTAGAAAAATCGGGCGTTACGGTTCCAACTACGTTAGATGAGTTTTTTGTTGCTGCAGACAAGATTAAAGCAGCTGGCTTCATTCCATTGGCTCACGGTGGTCAACCTTGGCAAGACGCAACCGTATTCGAAGCGGTGGCTCTTGATGTTCTAGGCAGTGAAGATTACAACAAAGCGTTCGTTGATCTTGATATGGACGTATTATCTGGCGACAAGATGGTGGAAGTGTTCACCAAGTTCAAAAAGATGCGTGACTACATCGACAGCAACTCTCCAGGTCGTGATTGGAACGTCGCAACTTCAATGGTTATCAATGGCGAAGCCGCGATGCAAATCATGGGCGATTGGGCGAAAGGTGAGTTTACTGCGGCAGGCAAAGTGCCGGGTAAAGATTACATCTGTGCACCAGCTCCAGGTACTGACGGCCAATTTACCTTCAACATCGATAGCTTTGCGTTCTTTGAGTTAAGTGACAAAGAGAACCAAAAAGCGCAGCAAGACCTAGCGAAAACCATTCTTACTAAAGACTTCCAAGAAGTCTTCAACCTTAACAAAGGTTCTATCCCTGTACGTCTAGATATGGATATGTCTAAGTTTGACCAATGTGCGTTGGACTCAATGGCAACCTTCAAAGCGAGTGCTGAATCGGGCGATCTTGTTCCGAGTATGGCTCACGGCCTAGCGACAACAAGCTACGCTCAAGGCGCTATCTATGACGTAGTGACCAACTTCTTCAATGAGAAAGATGCCGATCCGAAACAAGCGGCAGCTAAGTTAGCAAAAGCCGTGAAAGCGGCTATCTAATCTAACTTGATAAGCGACACACAACGCACGAGAGTGACGGGTTGTGTTGCTTTATCGAACCCCCAGGGTGGGTAGGCTCGTAGGGAGCCTATCTGCTCTTCACTCCCAATTCTAATATGCGTGATGCTGATGTGGTGCCGAAAGGTAAGCCATTGGCTCGATTGTGCAACAAGGATAAGTTATGGAGCATGTTTTGACTGAGTCGACTCCAAAACCCACAAGGAGCCAGCCTGCACCGAAACCGAGTTTTGCTGACAGGTTGCAACATTGGTTACCTAAAATTGTGCTGGCGCCAACTGCGTTAGTGACCGTGGTGTGTATCTACGGTTATATATTTTGGACGGCCGCATTGTCGTTCACCAACTCTCGATTTCTTCCGAGCTTCAACTTCGTTGGTTTAACCCAATATGAAAAGCTGATGGATAACGATCGTTGGATCACCTCGATCACCAACCTCGGCGTGTTTGGTTTTCTATTCATGGCGATTGCTATCTTGCTAGGTGTTGGTTTAGCGGTATTGCTTGACCAAAATATCCGTCAAGAAGGCGCGATTCGTACTATCTACCTCTACCCAATGGCGTTGTCATTCATCGTGACGGGTACGGCGTGGAAATGGATTCTTAACCCGGGTCTTGGCATTGAAAAACTGATGCAAGACTGGGGATTTACTGACTTCAAATTTGACTGGCTCGTCAATTCTGAAATGTCGGTTTACACCTTAGTGATTGCAGCACTTTGGCAGTCTTCTGGATTCGTGATGGCGATGTTCTTAGCCGGTCTGCGTGGCATCGATTCTTCAATCATCAAAGCGGCTCAAATCGATGGGGCAAGCTTACCCACTATCTATCTCAAAATCATTTTACCTTGCTTGCGCCCTGTGGTTTTCAGTGCGGTGATCATTACTTCTCACATTGCAATTAAGAGCTTTGACCTTGTGACGGCAATGACGGCTGGTGGCCCGGGTTATTCATCGGATCTTCCTGCGCTATTCATGTATGCCCACTCCTTTACTCGTGGTCAAATCGGCCTTGGTGCTGCCAGTGCCATGATGATGCTTGCCGGCATTCTAGCGATTCTCGTGCCTTATCTTTACTCTGAACTTAGGGAGAAAAAGTCATGATGAATAACATCAATTTTGCTCGAATCTTTATTTATTCAGCACTGCTTTTCTTCTGTTTAGTGTACCTAATGCCATTGTTCGTAATGGCGCTGACGTCATTCAAAACTCTGCCTGATATCAAGGCGGGCAACCTGATGAGCTTGCCAAAAGAGTGGGTGTTCGACGCTTGGTATAAAGCGTGGGACACCGCTTGTACGGGCGTGAAATGTGAAGGCATCAAAGGCTATTTCTGGAACTCGTTCCAAATGGTGATTCCTGCGGTTGCGATTTCAACATTGCTCGGTGCATTCAATGGCTATGTCGTGACGAAATGGCAATTCAGAGGTTCAAACCTGTTCTTTAGTTTGTTGTTATTTGGCTGCTTCATTCCATTCCAAGTGGTGCTACTACCAATGGCAACTATGCTCGGCAAGATGGGGCTAGCGAACACAACCGTCGGCTTGGTGATTGTGCACGTTATCTACGGCATGGCGTTTACGACACTGTTTTTCCGTAACTTCTATATCTCGATTCCTGATGAATTGATCAAGGCGGCAAAGCTCGATGGTGCTGGCTTCTTTACGATTTTCTTCAAGATCTTATTACCGATCTCGACACCAATCATCATGGTGACGGTGATCTGGCAGTTCACCGCGATTTGGAATGACTTCTTGTTCGGAGTGGTCTATTCCGGCTCAGATACTCAGCCGATCACCGTGGCATTAAACAACCTAGTCAACACCAGCACTGGCGTTAAAGAATATAACGTCGACATGGCTGCCGCGATCATCGCCGCACTGCCAACGCTGTTGGTGTATGTCTTCGCAGGAAAATATTTTGTTCGTGGCCTAACGGCAGGATCAGTAAAAGGATAATTACCCATGGCAACATTAGATTTAAAACAGATCCGTAAAACCTATCGCAACGCGGACAACGAAACGTTAAAGGGCATCGACATCAGTATCGATTCGGGGGAATTTTTGATACTTGTCGGCCCTTCGGGGTGTGGGAAATCCACCTTGATGAACACCATCGCTGGGCTAGAGAATATTAGCTCGGGTGAGATTGTAATTGATGGCATAGACGTGGCGCAGGTTGAACCTAAAGATCGTGATATCGCGATGGTATTCCAGTCGTACGCGCTTTATCCAAACATGACGGTACGCGGCAATATCGCTTTCGGTTTGAAGATCCGCAAGATGCCGCAACAAGAGATCGATGCTGAGGTTAATCGAGTGGCTGAAATGCTGCAAATCGAACAACTGCTTGATCGCAAACCGTCGCAACTTTCTGGTGGTCAGCGTCAACGTGTCGCGATGGGACGCGCTCTAGCTCGTCGTCCTAAGCTGTATCTATTTGATGAGCCGCTTTCTAACTTGGATGCCAAGCTGCGTGTTGAGATGCGTCATCAGATTAAACGTCTGCACCAGAAGCTGAATACCACGATTGTTTATGTAACCCATGATCAGATTGAAGCTATGACACTCGCTGATCGCATCGCAGTAATGAAAGACGGTGAACTGCAGCAGTTAGGCACACCGCAAGAGATTTATACCAAGCCAAACAATATGTTCGTGGCGGGTTTTATGGGTTCACCATCTATGAACTTCATTAAGACCATGGTGGATTTGGATGAGGAACAGAATCCGATTATCAAAGTAACTGGCACGGCGGAGCAAGAACACCACATTCGTTTGCCACAGAGTATGCGCGACCAAGATGGCAAAGAGTTGGTGATAGGGCTACGTCCTGAGCACATTACTGAGCAGCAGGGTGATGATGTTTCCGCCTCTACAAAGCTAGACTTACAGCTAGAGGTATTGGAACCGACAGGGCCAGATACCATCGCAATGGTTAAAGTGAACGACCAAGAAGTCGCGTGTCGTTTATCGCCAGAATTTGAAGTTTCCGTTGGGCAAATGGCACCGCTGCATTTTGACCTATCCAAAGCGGTATTCTTCGATGCTCAAACCGAAGCGAGAATCGACTTCTAATTTCTAACTTCTAGTTGCTGAGTTAGTTTAACAATCAAAGTTCATGTCTAAATCAAAGGCAGTATCACCAACTAGTAATAAGTAACGTGATGCTGCCTTTTTCGTTGTCTATACTTGCTTTTTATTCCTTATAAAAACAGAGGGGTAAACGATATATATGCTTCTACTGCAATAATATCGTGATTTAGTATCCCTTAGCTCTATAAAGCTGACGTAGAAACGCGTAGGATCACACTACTTTAGATCAAATACTAGGTTGCACTTTGGTGCATAGACAGAATAAAACATGAAACTAACAGCAAAACCAGCGGCGAATAACGCTTTACTTATTTCTATTACGACACCGGATTTTAAAGGTGACGAAGCAAAAGAGTCTCTTGCCGAACTTGCTCGCTTAGTGACAACCCTAGGGTTTAAAGTCGTCGGAACACAATCGCAACATCACAGCTCATCACAACGACAAAACGTGCTGGGTGCCGGTAAGCTTGCTGAAATTGCACACCTAACTGGTTATCAAGGCTCTATTGAAGAAGCAGAAGATGAAGACTTTATTGATGAGTCGTTTGATTTTAATGTTGAAATCGATGAGCTAGATTTTGATGATCTTCCAACGGGCAACTTCCAATACGGTGCCGCTGATGTTGTGGTATTTGACTGTGATTTAAGCCCATCTCAAATGCGTACTGTTGAGGCGAGTTTGGGTGTGGAAGTATTTGACCGTACTGGCATCATCATCGAAATCTTTAGCCGTCACGCTCGTACTCGTACTGCTCGTCTGCAAGTTGATATCGCTCGTCTAAACTACTTAGTGCCACGACTTCGTGAAACGGCTGAGGGTGATAAAGAGCGTCAAATGGGTCAGGGCGCAGGTGAAACTTCACTAGAGCTAGACCGTCGTAACGTACGTGACCAAATTGCTGCGCTTAAGCGTGAGCTAGTAAGCGTACAAGATGAAATGAAGACCCGACGCACAAGGCGCGCGGAGCTTTTCACTGTTGCTTTAGTTGGCTACACCAATGCCGGTAAGTCTTCGATGATGCGTGCAATGACCGCAACCGAAGTGGTCGGTGAAGATAAACTGTTCGCAACGCTAGACACCACCGTTCGTGCACTTCAGCCAATCACTCAACCGCGTATCTTGGTTTCAGATACCGTTGGTTTCATCAAGAAATTGCCACACGATCTGGTTGCATCATTCCACTCAACGCTAGCAGAAGCGCATGACGCTTCATTGCTGCTTTATGTCGTTGATGCTTCTGACGTTTCATTCCGCGCACAACTTGATGTGGTACACGACGTATTAGCACAAGTGGGTGTTGAAGGCAGCGAAAAACTATTAGTGCTGAATAAGTGCGATAGATTGACTGAAGAACAGCAATTAGAGCTGATCGAAGAATTCCCAGATGCGATGCTAACGTCGACTCGTGATCCGCTAGATATTACGAAACTGCACAAGTACATCGTTGGTGTTGCTGAAGAAGGCATGATCGAAGAAGAGATCACTATCCCTTATTCTGGCCAAGGCATCATCGGTGAGATTCGCTCAAATATGAGTGTGGTTAAAGAAGAGTACGACTACGAACACATCAAATTAACGGTTCGTTCAAGCGCCATTGATTTAGCGCGACTGAAAAAGCGTATGCAGAAGTCTTAATCTTTTAGCCAGCTTAAGAAAAATGACCAAAAGAAAAGCGACCCGTTAAGGTCGCTTTTTTTATTCGTTGAGCTTAATTAACGCTGTATTGAAATGCCTATGCCATTCTTTGCGTCGGCTTCCAACGTGCTAGTTCTGGGTCAAGCTTGATACCTTGCGAAGTCAGCAGGTTAACACGTGCTAAGTAAGCCGCACCGTGCATCAGGTGCTTAGCAAGGTCGACCGCATTACGCTGTTGGTAATCATCTAGGTAGCTGTCTTTTGCCCATGCGTTGAATGCGCCAAGTGCCGGGCCAGCCCATACTTGGTAATCCATCTCACGACCTTGTTCACCGGTGTTTGACCAGCGGCTAGAAAGCCCTAAGTACCAACGGAAGATCAACGCCATCTTACGCTTTGGGTTGCCTTCAGCTCGTTCGATCTGTTTAGGATCGCGCTCGTTAAAGTGCGCCACAGTTCCCGCCCAAATGTCATCCAGTGTTGAACGGAATACTTGCTTCTCAAGCTTCAGGCGTTCTTCTACTGGAATCGCTTCAATCGAGTCGTAACGTGTGTATAGCTCATACAGTTTATTGGCACGCATTGGGAACAAGGTGCCGCGCTTAACCACCTGCAGTTTCACGCCCATTTCGAACATGTCTGCCGCCGGAGCCATAGTCACGTCAGCCATTTCGGTTGTTGAAAGCAGCTTACGAGTGTGTTCGCTCGCGCCAGCCTCAACACACGCTTGGTTGATAGAGCCGGTAACAATGTATGCCGCACCCATGTTAAATGTCGCTAGAGCAGCGTCAGGTGTGCCTACGCCACCACCACAACCGACACGTAGCGGTGTTTTGAATTGGTACTGAGCTTGGATTTGCTCTTTCAGTGCAAGAATCGTTGGTAGCAGTGTTACTAGCGGACGATTATCTGTGTGACCACCAGAATCGGCTTCTGCAGTGATGTCATCGGCCATAGGAACCAGCTGTGCCAGTTCCATTTGCTCTGCTGTGATTCGGCCTTCATCAACCAGAGCCTGCAGCATTTTTACAGGAGCAGGCTGCATGAATTTACTCGCGACTTCAGTACGGCTTACCTTGGCAATAACTTTGTTGCCTATCTGAACCTCACCTTGTGCATCGCGGCTAAGGCCTGCAGCACGGTAGTGAACGATTTGCGGTGTTAGACCTAAGAAGGCAGAAGCCTCAACCGTTTTCACTTTGTGCTTCAAAAATAGTTCAACACTGCCACGTTCTAGCGCGGGTTCGCTTGGGCTGTGAATTAGGTTGAACGCATAAGGGCCGTTTGGCAGTGCTGCTTGAATACGGTTGATCGCTTGCTCAACGCGAGACGGGATTAAGCCCGCCGCGCCAAATGAACAAAGAATGCCAGCTTGACCAAGCGCAATTACCAACTCTTCAGATGAAATGCCGTTTGCCATTGCGCCTGCATAGTAAGCGTATTTCACGCCGTGGCAGCGACGAAAATCTTCGTCGCCTAGGCTTTGTGTACCAAGAGCTGGAGCAAATGCGCTAACAGGTTGACTGTTTGCTGAGCTTGCTGAATCACCCGATGCAATCTCTGCTTGTTGGCTAACGCCTAAACCTTTTTCTGGGTGGTTCACGACGTAACAAGCAAGGCTTAAGTCTTTCAATATTGTCGACATTACTGCGTTATCAAAGCGAGTTGTGCTCTCTTCGATCTGCCAAGGCCACGGAGATAGCTTTTCGTTATTGATTGTAGTTTGAGTTGTCATACTAAATTCTTTCCTAGTTCTCTGTCTCTGTCACTAATGGCGGCTTATGCTTTATCGATAGCAGGGGCTTCTTCGATACAAATTGCGATGTCTTTCACTTCGTAAATACGCAGACCATCTTTGCTCAGGTTTGCGTCGCCAACGATGATGCGTTTGCCGTCTTCGTCTTTGATTACGGTGATGTGTACATCCAGTGACATCTGTTTGTTCAGAGGGTTAATCTGACCACGGTATTTCCATTTCACTTCAGATTGGATTTGACCAAACTTCGGATTGCGGAAGCCAGCACCAAGATCTTTGTTTAGCGCATAGGTTTGCATCAGTTCGATGATCGCTTCGACACCTAGAGAACCTGGCATTACCGGATCTTGATGGAAGTGGAACTGGAAGAACCAATCGCTTGGGTCAATCGTACGCTCAGCGTATAGGTAACCCAGACCGTCTTTACCACCATCGCTGGTGATCTGCACCGTATCGATAAAGTTCAAGCGCCCGCCGGCCAGTTGGTAGTGCTCTTGCACTTCACCCGAAGCAGAAATAGGTGCATTGAAGTAACGCGTCGTTTTGTCTAGCAGGTTGATGTTTACATCCGGTGTGCGGTTGTTATCAACGTGCCAAGGGTGAGTCACTTTACCGTTGTCCAAACCAAGTTGGTCTTTCAGTGCTGCGCCTTTGAAGTAACCAAATACCGCTGTACCTTGATAGAAAGGCACGCCGTCAGTGCTCAGTTCAAAGCTGAAGCTCTGTACGATGTTGGTGCCCATCATAACGGTTGAAAGCAGACGAGAATCGTTGGTGATCGTTTTGCCGCGTAAGTCGACGTTACGCAACATTTTGCCGCTGCCATCTAGGTTGCGGAAAAACAGTTCTTCACCTGGGAAGCCCAGTGTTGTGCCCATGTAGCCAGAGATAAAGCCGTTTGGCTGCAGTGAAATCTCCATCAATACCGAGTAAGGCATTAGAGTCTGGTGGCTATTTTCATCAAAGTACCATGCATTTTCTGGCACTTCGTACTCTGCGATACACGATGAAGGTTTCTTGAAGTCACCACGCTTACCGTCGATCTCAACGACACGAGTGGTTAGCTGTAGGTCGCCACACGGAGTACGTGGTGGAATCATCCCACGGTAGATTGAGAAATCAGGACCAAAACATTTCTCGATATCGCCAGTCGCGAATTCGAACATGTGATAAGGCGTGAACGGAACTGTATCGGGTGTGCGGTTCGGGTAATCAGGCGTTACCGGAGCTTCAACGTGTTGAAGAGGAACCACACCTTTATTTGGCGCAGTTTCTAGATCTTCAATTTGCGCCATGAGTGGTGCATTAGCTGAAGCTTGTTGATTAACTGCTGGTGTATGACCCAAGCTTTTATGGTCCAAGCTTTCGATAACAGGGGTCGCGACAGCTGTTTCTAAAGAAGGTAGGTAACGAGTACATTCGTCGTCTTCTTTGATCATCACACCCAAGTTTTGGAAATCAACAATCACTTTGCCATTCAGCAAAATATCGATGTTAGCTTTCGCGTATGGGCGAGGGCTTAGACCAATCTCGGTCACTTCCATGCGGTAAGTCAGTTCTGCCGATTGCGGTAGAACTTGACCACGACAGCGTACTTGTTGAGGCGCATTCTCAAGCGGTTGGAAACGACCATTTTGAACAAGCGTATGCATGCCAAGGTGCATCATGAAGAATTGAAGCAGTTGACCACAACCTTCTGCCATCAAAGAACCAGCCATTACTGAGTCATCTTTGAAGTGACAAGGGAAGTACCAATGCTCAGGCTCTAGCTGTTTGTGACCTTCAATCAGACCAAGTCCCCATGTGCCGCCTTGCGGTTCAACACGGCTAACCTTTTCGATCATCATGAACTTCTCTGAGCTGAAGCACAAAGAAGGCTGGTGGCTATTTGATTGGTGAGTTGGGCCAAAACACTCTGCAATGTTTGCAGTCAGCAGGTGGCGCAGTTCTTGGTGGTTAAACTGCGTTTTAGGGCAGTGCAGCATAGGGTCGAAGCGTTGCTTAGTTGCAAGTTTACGAGCCTTGATTTCGTCTTCAGTGTGAATCACACCTTTGCCATCTGCGAGCTCTTCATCAGTGAAGAAGCCCGCACAGCCGTTATCCATTTTCAGGATCATCTTGTCGCCAACGAAACACTCGTACGAGAAGAAGAACAGTAATGTGTCGCCATTGCGAGCAAAGTTGTTGATTGAGATATCGTAACGCAGTGTATCGCCACCACGAGGCAAGTCGCCAAGGAAGGTCAGCGTACAATCAAGCAGGCGATAAACACGCTCACCTTTGTTTTCAAAATCGATACCTAAGTAGCTGATCAGCATTAGGTCACACTGACCAGATTCAACTGCAACAGCCCATGGGATCTGACCATCAACAAGATACGGCGCATCAACTGGGATGTCGTATTCGGTGGTCATTGTGCTTGGCTTGTACTCGTTCACTGTCGCGTTGAGCTTGGTTACACGAGATACCAATAGGTAGTCAGTGGTTGGTAAGCGAACGCGGCGCGAGTAGCTATCGATGATCGCGTAATCTGGACCAAATACATTCGCAATATCACCTTCAGCGTATTCAACCAGATCATCGTAATCCCAGATACATGGTTTACGGATAGGCTTTACTGGAGCTGGTGTCGCAAGTGCGTTAACTGGTGTTGACTGAACCTGAGCTGATTGAGCTTGAACAGGCTGAGCTGGCGTTTGTTGACCATTCGTTTGTTGAATAAGGGCATTGCTATCTAAACCAGATGTCACTGCGTTTAGCTGTGCTTTCAATAGTGCATCAGCCATCTGCATGCCTTGGGCACGAGTGTGCAGGAATGCTTTGTGTACTTGCTGAGCTGCTTGCTGATTTTGAGCAAAAGCTTGGTTGTATGGTGTTACAGACGGCTGTGATGCTGCATCCGTATTAGCGTCGATATTCGATACGCCATTTTTAGCGGATAGGACATGAGTCATATTGCTGTGGTTACCTGTTAGCTGACTGTGGCGAGTTGGCGCCAGAGTAGGGGATACTGATGTAGGAGTTTCGATTACTGGCTCTACCGCGTTCTGCGCTAATGCTTTCTTCTCTAACTCTTTTTGCACAAGAGCTGCTTGAATGCTTGCTGTCGTTGGAATCGACGCCACTCTTGTTGCTTGTTTACCAGAAGCTTTCTGTTGAATCGTTGCCAAGTTGGTCACTGGGGTTTGGGCAATATGTTGATAGATATCACGACCACCAAGAGTCACTTGCTTAACTAATTGACGTTTAGCATCGCTCGCCAGTTCATTGCTTAAACGAACGGAAAGTGATTGAGATTCAACACTCGATTGGCTTAGTAGCAGCTGTGAACATTGTCCTTCGCTGATGTTGGCAACAATCGCGCTCTTAGAACTGACATTCGGATTCAGAGGTGCAAGGTTCAGGTTGAGCAGACCGTGTAGCAGGCTTGCCATACCAGAAGCAGCAGAGCAATGACCCACACGTTGACTTGCTTGAGTAGTCTTTGTGTTCCCTAAACTTAGAGACGAAAACTGATGAGACGAAGATTCTGGTGCATGGTTAAGCTCAAGCAGAGAAACATCGTTCGAGCTCATACCGACTTGAGTCAGTAACTCATCAATAACTGCGTTGTTACGCTCGCTGGAACCAAACGCTAATGCGTTGATGCTGCCGTAAGCCGCATCTTGGTTGCTCGCTACTTGGTTTTCTTCAACAAGAACAATTGCACCTGCGCCTTCACCCACATTCCAACTGCCGTCTTGTGGTTGTCCGAATTTTGGATCAAGCGACACTGGGCTCACACTGTTCTTCAGAATCACATGCTCTGCACTACCACTAAGGTCAACGGCTGCAATCACGACTGCGTCCATGGATTCTTGCGACATCAAGTTTTGTGCAACATCGATACAACGAGCAACTGACTGTTCAGCGGCTGAAATCGTAAAGGCAGGGCCGTTAAAGTCCCACAATGAAGAGATACGCGAAGCCATGATGTTGCCGATGAAACTGGTGTATTGGTTCAGCTTGGCTGCGTCCATCACACTGTCCATCGCAATGGTTTCTAGCGATTGGTATTCGTCTTGTGTTAGCTCAATACCCATGTTGGCAAAGCTGTCCGCCAGTTGGCTATGCAGGTTTACGCGTCCACGGAATTGGTGCATCTCAAGCTCAGTTTCCATCGCAACTAAAACTGCAACCTTTTGGCCAGCCACAAGCTTGGCATCTTTGATCGCTTCGTCTGCAACTTTCATCAGTAACAACTGCTGAGAGATCAAACGGTCATCTTCATTAGGCGGCACTTTAAAGCGCAGGAAATCGAGATCGAATTGATCGATGTACGCTCCGTTTGGAATGTCGTGTAAACCAAATTGATTCAGTAGTTCTGGATGTTGGTCTAAGCCTTTCCAGCGTTTCTTAGGCAAAGCAATGAAAGCATCGTTGTTGGTCTCAATCGCAGTGCTTAGCGCGTTGATACTTTGCAGAGAACCGAAGTGAGACGCTAGACCAGTAATGCTTAAATTAGACGGTTGTAGGCTTGGAGATACTGATTCTGGAATCTGGTTTACATGACTGGTGTCTGAATACGCTTCAAGCAGTAAGTGAGCGTTACAACCACCGAAACCAAATACAGAAACACCCGCGCAGCGCTCTGAGTTACCCGCTTTACTTGGCCAAGGTTGAACCTGCGTTGGCAGAGTCTGTGGGCCAAATAAACCTTCAGGCGACGATAGTGGCTTGTCCAAATTAATACTTGGCGGAAGTACACCTTCTTTCATCGCAAAGATCATCTTCATGATCCCTGGCATACCCGCCGCAGTCAGTAAGTGACCGAGGTTTGACTTCGCAGAGCCAATCAATGGTGGGTTAGAGCCATTCAATTTGTTAGCAAAGAAACGCTCCATTGAGGTTAACTCAACCTTGTCACCTAATGGCGTGCCGGTTGCGTGACACTCAATCACTTCAATGCTGTCTGGTGTTAGGTTTGATGCTTCGTAAGCGCGTTCAAAGGCTTGTACCTGCCCTTTGCTATTTGGGCTTAATACGAACTGGCCACGGCCATCGTTCGACAAGCCAATACCGCTGACGACTGCGTAGATATTGTCGCCATCACGCTCTGCATCAGCCAAACGTTTTAGCACTAAAACACCTGCACCTTCGCCAGCAAACAGACCTTTACTGTTGCTATCAAACGGAACCGACACACCGTGATCAGGGTAAGCGTGGAAGATGGAGAAACCCATGTTGATGAAGAACGGGTCAGCACCGGATACCGCCCCTGCCAACATCATGTCGGCTTTGCCTGTGTTCAAGTAATCACACGCTAACTTCAATGAATACACTGAGCTTGCACATGCCGCATCTAGGCTAAGTTGCACGTTGCCTAAACCCAATGCATCTGCCACTAACTTAGAGGCGTTATGTGCTGCAGCACCATTGATAGGATTAAGGTCTTGCGCGGTTTCATTAGTTGGTAGCAGTGAAAACTGGTCATTAGCTAATTTAGCTTGTAGTGCCTTTTCGACGACCGAGTGATACATCGGTAGAAATAGGTCGTTCGAACGTGTTGTTGGGAACGAAAGGGCGCCCATGATCACGCCTGTGCGATCTAAAACATCGGCATTTAAATCAACGCCTGCGTCGTCTAAAGCCTTGCGACTGGTATCCAAAGCCCAAAGGAAACTTTGGTCGACGCCTTTGAATGACTCGGCTGTTAAACGGTAGCCATTGCTGTCGAAATTGAAATTTTCGATGTAGCCGCCTTTATCACAGTAAAAGCGGTCTGACTCACCTTGCACACCCTGATAGCTTTCAGGTTTAGCACCTAACTTTTCAGCGCTTAATGTGGTTCGAGAATCTTTTTTGTTTAGCAAGTTTTGCCAAAAATCTTTTGGCGTATCAGCTTCAGGGTATTGGTTAGCAATACCGACAATCGCGATCTTATTGCACTTCACTTGCTGTTTGTTCTGAGCCTGATTCGATTGAGAACTCATACTAGCTCTCCTTGATGATTCACTGCGCTGCCTTGAGACACACCACTTAATTGCTTCGTGGTGATCTGTTGTTCTAACCCTTGAATAAGTGGCTCGACAGACAGTGGAATTTGATGAGTAATGAGCTGACCAATACATTTGATGAGCGTGACAATATCGTCCCCGCCTTTGGCATTGGAAGCGATTGAGCAGTACTGGTCTGCTACGTTGTCGCTACGATTGATCTTGTCGATCAATGTGCTGGTTTGACGATCGGCACCCACTTCAACAAACAGGCGAGCACCTTGTTGACGCGCACTCTGGATCAACGCGGTGAAATCCAGCGTCGAACAGAAAGTGTCGGCAATCGAAAGGGCGATGCTGTCGCTGTCTATATTGATTGGTTCGCCAGTCGGTAGACCTGCTGCGCTGATAAAGCGGATATGCTTTGGCAATTCGTCGAACAGTGGTTGTGTGTAAAACTCACGCACTTGGCTATGTTGGCTCAATGCCGGTGTGGTGTGCATTGCGGTAACACGATTCGCGGCAATGCCACGTTTACCCAGTTTCTTGAGCAGAGCACGACAGGTGCTTTCACAGCCTGCCAGTACGCAAGTGTCACCTTGGATAATGGCAAGGTAAGCACGTGGAAACTCTGGTAACAGAGCCTCAATCGCTTGCGCATCACTGCGAACCACAAAGCTATTCCATTGGATGCTTTCGTCGCCGTTCAGCTGCCAATCTTGACGTACTGCGGTGAGTTCGCCAGAAATAGCCGTGGTGAAGATAGGACTGGTTTGAGTCATCTCAATCAGCGCATGCGGATTTTTCCAAACATTTAAGCTGGCCCACATGGAGGCTTCACCCTTGGAGTAACCCAAAGCGAAATCTGGCTGCACTTTGAATTCATCACACAGCAGTTGTGATAACAGATAACTACTGCCTACACCTGCAATTGCCAATTCACTGAGTGACATTTCTTGCGAGTCTTCAGCGTAGGTTTTTTCAGCCTGCAGCATCTCTTTCAAGTTACCTTCACGTTCTAAACGAGCAAATAACTGTGGGAAATGGTGGTGAAATTCGCGCAACATGCCGGGATAAACCGTGCCAACACCAGGGTAAACAAATGCAACGCCACCTTTGCTTTGAGGCATCGGTGAGAAACAACTGCCCGCTGGCGTTTTGTAGTGGCTATTGTCAGCCATTACTTTTGGCAACGCATTTTCTAGCGCGGTGATCTCTTGTAGTGCAGCCTCAATTGAAGCGGCTTGAATCACGATGTTTGCACCTCGGCCAGCATTGTGTTGAACGCTTTCGAAGTGACTTAGGTTCGAATGCATTAGGGCGGCGATAGCAAGCTCGCTGTCCGATGAATCACTAACGCATTTTAGCTCTTCTCTTAACGAGGTTAACTGAGAAACCAATTCGGCTTGTTCGCAGCCAGAAACCACAAACATCAAACGCTCGCTCGATAGCAATGGTTTTGGTTGTTGCAAACCGGTCGCTTGAGTCAATATCAGGCTGGTGGATTTCTGGTTTTCTTCGCTGAAGGTTAACGCAGCAACACGTGCTTTGTTCGGCTCAGTGAACCAATAGTGGCTCGGTAATGAATAGCTCGGTAATGAACGGCTCGATATTGCCTCAATCATATTCAACAACTCATTAAACTGCTGCGAAGCAGATAGGGTTGAGTATTGTTGTTGATGGCTTAAATCTGAAGCGGGGCGGCGTGACATATCCAGAGCAAGCTGAACGCTATCTCTATTATCTAGATCGAGAGCTTCGGCAAAACCTGATAAATTCGCGTGTGGGTGAATCTTATTCTGAGCAGCATTCAGCGCACTTAACATCAACAATGATGGTGAGTGAGAATCCAAACAGAGTTTAACAGCAGTGCCTTGATTTACAGTCTCAATCGCACGGCTAAGTGCTTGATTAAAATTGCCATCAACCACAACAGTTTTCATGCCTGGGAACGAGGGGAATAAGTCGGCAGAAAGCTCAGCCGCGTTTGCTGGCTGAGCTAAAAGAGCGATGCGCAATGGCATCGCTTTATTAGAAGGAACAGTCACTATGATAATTGCTCCTTTTCTGGGTTCTTAGTCGCCTCTTTCTTCGATACTGCTGAGCTAGACTTCGGCAAAAATGCGTCGTTTAAGCTCTTGCTGATGGTGACTTTTGCACCTTTCATTACTGCGCTTAAACGACCATCTTGGTGGTAAAGCGAGATATCAGCTTGAAGCGAACGAGCCGTGCTTTTTATCACGCTCAGATCTAGCCAACCTTGGTCACCATCGTGCATCGGTGCGTAACAAATAAACTCACCGATTGCAGACGGTAGGCTTGCCGCACCGTATTTCAATCGAGCCCATACCAACATGGCTTGCAACAGATAATCTTCAGCAAATGGCTGGCTATCGCCAAAGCCTTGCTTAGGAATAAATGCTCCGCAGTCGCTGTTTTCAATCTGAGGCAACTGGCATTGAGCCAATAAACCTAAGTCGTCAAAGCGTTCGACTGAGGTAATACCTTGCAATCTTGGTCCATGAAACAGAGTACCGTCACTGTATAGAGCTTGTGCCGTTGTTACAGGTGCTGAAGTGTTGGCCTCAAAGCGTTTTACTGACGCTTGTTGAACATCTTCAGACACTTGCACAGAGGGAACTTGCAACTGAGCTTGATACTGTGGTCGCCCTTGGCAACTGATCACTGCTTTTAGCTGACCTTTTGATTTAGCATCAGAGGACGGCTTCTTAGTGTCTGCAGACAAGACAAGCGTTAGCTCTTGCACTTCATCAGTATCAAAAATCACACCCTTAAGCAGTTTATAGTTGTGAATGCTAACGTTCACCCCTAACAGTTGCTCTGCTATTTCACGCATCCATTGGATAGCACACACTGTCGGTAACACTGGGTTACCGGCAATGCAGTGATCTTGAATGAAAGGTAATGCCTTCGGATCAAGATGACGTGTCACAGTGATGCTTGTATTCAGCGGACTCTTTGCAAGATGCACAGACTCCGCATTAAGCTTTTTTACAGCAGCTTCCTTGTTGTCAGAACCTTGCATGCTCGTACCAACCAGCAGTTGAATGCCAGTTTCGTTCAGTAGTTGAGAACTAAACAGCTCTGCACCTGCCTGAAGAGGAATTACGTACACGCCGCGCTCTGTGAACATACGTTTCAATGCTGCGTTGACCATGCCACCGTCCCACGGTCCCCAGTTGAAGCTCATCACTTTTGCTTGAGGGTTACGCGCAGACAACTGCAGAGCCGCTTTGTTTAGGATTTCGTTAGACATCGAGTAGTCACTTTGGCCTGTGTTTCCGTAGAAACCCGCCGCCGAAGAGAACATCGCAATCAGTTTTAGCTTACTGCTATCAAGACCACTAAGAACTGCTTCTAGTCCGCCCACTTTCGTACCGTAAACCATGTTCAGTTCATCAAGCGTTTTATCTTGAATGTGCTTGTCAGCCAGTACGCCTGCACCGTGGATGAGACCCGTGATGCCTTCGAAATTCGCCAGTGTTTTCGCTACTGACTCATGGTTCGACACATCTAAGCTTAGGTATTCAGCGCTCGCGCCAATCTCGTTGAAAGCGGCAAGTGCTGCGTTGATTTCAAGGCTGCTCAATACCGGTTTTAGCAAGGTATCAACTTTCTTCGGCGTTGGTTTGTCACCTGTTGCTTGTAGGTGAGCGATAGCCGCTGGTTTTAGCTCTTTCTCTTGCTTGCCTTGTGCCCACTGAGGTAGCTCAGCTGAAGTAATATGCTTACTACGACCTGCAAGAATGAAGTGAGACTTACATTGCTTAGCAAGTGTCAGTGCACATTCAAACGTCACGCCTTTAGCGCCACCCGTCACCAGAACTTTGTCGCTCTTGGTGAGCTGAGCACCTGCGTTTTTGGTTTGCGCATCACCTGGTGTTGTCGCAATCAATGTTGCACGACCAGATTCCCCGTTTTCCGCATGGCTAAGGCCGATTTCAACCGTGTTGGTATCGATATCGAACAGTTCGCCTGTGATAGCTTCAGCTAGGTGACGAGCATCAATCGAAGCGTCAGCATCTAATGCACGGCAGAATACGTTTGACCATTCATGGCTCAGTGTCTTAGTGAGACCAGACAACGCGGCTTGGTTAAGTTCTGCATTTGCTAGTTGCTTAGTATCTAGGTAACCAAAGCCACCATCGATACGGCTTAGCGTGAAGAACACGCTGCGACCAGAAACAGCATTCAGTTGGCCATTTAGGTGCTTCGCGAACAAGAACGCTGTGGTTAGCGAAGCTCTTGAGTCTGCATTCAAGTTAACCGCTTGCTCGTTGCTTTGTTTCGCATCAACGATAGCTTGTAGGTGAATGAAGCCAGCAATCACTTTGCTCGACGTTTTAAGGTCTGCTTCGATGTCGTTAATAACCGCAGTGACGCCAGCATCATCGACGCTGTTGAGGGTGTAGCTTGCGATTTCACTGTTTAAAGGTGACGCGGCAGAAAGAGCACTACGCACTACAGCAACTTGAATGCCGTTAGCGGTCAACTTTTCTGCTAGAACACCGGCGTTGTGACCATCATCTGTGATCACGACACAAGCGTCTTTTGAGAAACAATCGACGAGTTTATCTGCCGCTGGTAGCTTTTTTAGCGCTACCTCATTGTGTGGAGGAAGTTCCGCTGTCGCTGTTTCTGCGATAGGCGTTACTGATTCCGCTTTTGGAGGCGCTACGGGTGCAGCAGCGGATAGCTTGCTTTGCATGTAAGTAACGATTTCACCAAGAGTACGACACTCAGCTAAGTCTTCAGGGTTTAGCTCTGGCAGCGTTGGTAGCTGGTCTTGAACTGTACCTAGAATTTCAACACGTTTGATTGAGTCGATACCAAGGTCTGCTTCCATGTCCATCGCTAGGTCGAGCATTTCTGCTGGGTAACCTGTTTTGTCGGCAACCACTTCCATCATTGTTGATTGAACATGAGCAGGGTTTAGGTCATTGCTCGTGCTTTCTACAGTTGCTGCAGCGACTTCTGTACTCGTAGTAGCAGTAGCGCCTAGCTTACTATTCATGTAGTCAACGATTTCACCCAGAGTACGACACTCAGCTAGATCTTCAGGGTTCAGCTCTGGCAATGTTGGTAGCTGGTCTTGAACCGTACCAAGGATCTCAACACGTTTGATTGAGTCGATACCAAGGTCTGCTTCCATGTCCATTGCTAGGTCTAGCATTTCTGTTGGGTAGCCTGTTTTATCAGCCACTACGCTCAGCATTGTGCTTTGAACTTGCTCCGCGTTTAAACCATTTGATACTGCTTGCGTAGGTGCAGATACTTGAGCCGCTACTGGAGCAGAAGCTGGAAGTTTGCTGTTCATGTAGTCGACTATCTCGCCTAGAGTACGACACTCAGCGAGGTCTTCAGGGTTTAGCTCTGGAAGAGTCGGTAGCTCGTCTTGAACCGTACCTAGAATTTCAACACGCTTGATTGAGTCGATACCAAGGTCAGCTTCCATATCCATTGCTAGATCTAGCATTTCAGTCGGGTAGCCCGTCTTCTCTGCGACTACTTCTAACATGGTTTTCTGAACGACAGCCGCATCTAAACCGCTAGCTGCTTGAACTGAAGTTGCTGCAGTTTGAGCGACTACAGGTGCCAAAGCCGGAAGCTTGCTGTTCATGTAGTCAACGATTTCGCCAAGAGTGCGACACTCAGCTAAGTCTTCAGGGTTTAGCTCCGGAAGAGTAGGCAGTTCATCTTGAACCGTACCAAGAATCTCAACACGCTTGATTGAGTCGATACCAAGGTCTGCTTCCATATCCATTTCTAGATCAAGCATTTCAGTTGGGTAACCTGTCTTCTCAGCAACCACTTCTAGCATGGTTTGTTGAACGACTTTCGCATCAAGACCGTTAGCTGCTTGAACAGCAGCAGTTGCGCTTGGCTGTGCTGCCACAGGCGCTGATGCTGGCATCTTGCTGTTCATGCTTTTACTGTTCATGTACTCGACGATTTCACCAAGAGTACGACACTCAGCTAAATCTTCAGGGTTCAGCTCAGGTAGGTTTGGCATTTCGTCTTGAACGGTACCAAGGATCTCTACGCGCTTGATTGAGTCGATACCAAGGTCTGCTTCCATGTCCATTTCTAGATCAAGCATCTCCGTTGGGTAACCCGTTTTCTCGGCAACGACTTCTAGCATCACTTTTTCAGCGTCGGCTGTTTGTACTGCTACTGGTGCAGCCACAGGAGCTGGTTGCGCTTTAACTGGCACAGGTTGAGCTGCAACAGACGCTGCCGCTTGAGCCGCTACTTGTGGTGCAGGAGCTGCTTTCTGTACTGGTGTAACTTGAACAGACTGAGCTTGAACTGGCGCAGCTTGTACAGGAGTCGACTGTACTTGAGCTACAGGCTGTTGGACGGTAGCTGCTGGAGTAGTTTGAGTAGCTGGAGCTTGAATCGCTGGCTGAGCATTTACAGAAGCAACGAAGGTTGGTTGTGCCGTTTGTACTGAACCTTGCGTCAGCATATTAAGTGCTGAGTTGTTGCTGTGTGCTTGCATCTCTAGGTAATGAGCGTGAGCTTTTAGCGTTTCAGCTTGGTGCTGGTGGAACATTTCCATAGAACGTTGCAGGTTCTCAGGAATTGCTACGCCTGCTGTTGCCATTTTCGCTTGCTCAGACATTAGGGTATTGAATGTGTCACCGTATTGCTGAGGAATCGCCAAGAATTGCTGATGTACTTCTGCTGCTTGTTGTTGAGCATTGAAGAACGATTGCAGTGAAGACTCATCAACCGTTACTTGAGCTGCTGGCTGGATAGTCGCTGGTGCAGGTTGCGCCACTTGTGGCTGCTGAGCTGCTGTTACTACTTGTGCACTTGGTGCTGGAGCAGTTGACTGTTGTACATTTGAAGCTTGAGGAGCAGCCACAGGTACTTCAACGATTTCTGTTTTAATCACTTCTTTTTCCACGATTTTCTCGACTTCAACTTTCACTTCAACAATCTCAGTCTTTTCGGTGACGTTGCCCGAAGCTAATGATTGATCCATTTTCTTACGAGTAGCTGGGCTGATGTAGTTGGTTGCATTCAGCTTGATGTTCATTGGTGATGCCTTTGCAGGTTCAGCAATGTCAGCTTGGTAAGGGTCAATGTTGTCTAATGAAACACCTGCCACACACAGTTGAACCGCAGCTAAACGAAGCTGTTGGTCACTGTCGCCTTTAGGGCTTGGGTTGATGCTGATTGCGTAAAGCTCTTCGTTCTTATCAGCCAATGTTTTTTCAACCAGCTTTTGAAGAATGTTTTTCGGACCGAACTCAACGAATACGCGCGCGCCTGCTTCGTACATCGCTTCAATTTGTTCGCTGAAACGAACCGATTGCAGCATGTGCTGTTTGAATGCTTTCTTAATCGCTTTCGCGTCTTTGCTGTGCAGCTTGCCTGTTGCGTTTGAGTAAAGCGGCAGCGTTGGAGCGCTGAATGAAGCTTTATCAATTGCCGCAGCAAATGGCTTTTGAGCGTGAGCAACAAGTGGTGTGTGGAAAGCACCAGATACTGGCAGAGCAATCGCTTTGAAGCCTTGTTCTGTTAGCGCCTGTGCTGCTTGTTGAACGGTTGCTGTTGGACCTGCAATAACCAATTGAGTCGGAGCGTTGTAGTTGGCAATGCTCACACCTTCGAATTGGCTGATGCAGCTTTCAACGGCTGGAAGCTTGTCTGCGTCTAGGATGACCGCAAACATAGTACCGCTGTCGCCTTGTTCTGGTGTCGCCGCCATCGCATCGCCACGAGCGAAAGCTAGCTGGTAGTAATCGTCTTGCGAGATAACACCCGATGCACATAGTGCGCTTAGCTCACCAAAGCTGTGGCCTGCGACCATGTCGGCTTTGAAGCCAGCTTGAGTCATGATGTCGAACTGACCCATAGACACAGTACCAATCGCACTTTGCGCATTGGCCGTGTTGGTTAGCACCGCTTCTTGAGCTTTGGTTGCTTCTGGTGTGAAGGTTGGAATTGGGAACAGAATTTGCGACAGAGCCGTTTTCTTGTGTTGACCAAATACCTGATCCGCTTGAGCAAGCTGTTGACGCATCTCAGGGTAATGACAAGCAAGCTCGCGACCCATGTTTAGGTATTGCGAACCTTGACCTGCAAATAATGCAGCCACTTTACCAGCACCGTTTTCAGCAATCAGTGCTGATTCACGGTAGCTAGTACCGTTTGGCATCTGCCAATGTGTTTTGGTTTGGCTCTCAAGCATAGAAACCGCTTGAGTCAGTTGCGCTTGAAGGTCTGCTTGGTCAGTGACAACTAAACCAATACGAGCATGCTTAGCATCAACTTCGCGTAGAGCGTGTTGTTCAGCAAGCGCTTCCAGTTTGAACGCAGCGTCTGCAGCTTGAGTTGAAACCTGCTTGAGCTCATTGATCAGTGCTTGACGAGATTCTGCGCTGAATAACAGCGTTTGCGGCACTTGGCGCTGACGGTATTTGTCACCGCGAGCGTGCTCTGGTGTGTACTCTTCCAATACAACGTGGAAGTTAGTGCCACCAAAACCGAATGAGCTGATACCTGCACGGCGTGGTGTGCCGTCGACACGTTTCATCCAAGGACGCGTTTGTGTGTTTAGGTAGAACGGAGAGTTCTCGATATCCAGTTTAGGATTCGGAGCCGATACGTTGATCGTTGGCGGCAGTACTTTGTGGTGCAGTGCTAATGCAGCTTTGATTAAACCTGCAGTACCCGCGGTTGATTTGGTGTGACCAATTTGAGATTTCACAGAGCCTAACGCAATGTGTTGCTTCTCTTCATTGTTCTCACTGAATACCGAGTTTAAGCCTCCAAATTCAGCAACATCACCCGCTGCTGTACCTGTACCGTGCGCTTCTAATAGGCCAAGCGTGTGCGGTGCGAAACCAGCATCGTCGTAAGCACGTTTCAGTGCTTTTGCTTGTCCTTCAGGGCGAGGTGCGTAAATACTCTTGAATTTACCATCCGAAGAAGAACCGACACCTTTAATCACTGAGTAGATTCTGTCGCCATCGCGTTCTGCATCTTCTAAGCGCTTCAGAGCAACCATACCGATGCCTTCACCAATCATCATGCCTTTTGAGTCGATGTCGAAAGGTTGAATGGTTTCATTGGTGGTAAATGCAGGTGTTTTAGAGAAACTCATGTACATGGTTGGCGAGTTATCAGTACACACACCACCTGTGATCATCATTTCGCTGCGGCCTTCAACCAGCTCGCTCAGTGCCATGCGCATTGCGGCTAGAGAACCTGCACACGCAGCATCTACCACACAGTTGATGCCACCAAGGTCAAAGCGGTTAGCAATACGACCTGAAATTACGTTACCTAATGAACCAGGGAATGAGTTCTCTTCCCAGTGGATGTATTGGTCTTGGAACTTTTTGATCAGCATTTCGCTGTCTTCGTCGTTGATGCCACTGCTCTTGAAGACTTTTTTCAAAACAGGGTATTGCAGGCGAGCATTTAGGCTTTGAGCGATCTTCTGACCACCACCAACACCGAGCGTGATACCGATCTTATCGCGATCGTAGCCTTCAGGCAGCTTGGCATCTTCAAGTACTTCTTTTGCAACGATCAGAGAAAGCAGCTGCGACGTATCAGTCAGTTCTAGGATATTTGGCGGAAGACCGAACTCCATAGGGTTGAAGTCCACTTCTGGGATGAAACCACCGCGCTTACAGTAAGACTTGTCTGGCGTAGTACGATCTGAGTCGTAGTAATCTTCTGGACGCCAGTGCGTATCTGGTACTTCAGTAATCGCATCGATTTTTTCGCTGATAAGGTCCCAAAATTTATTCAGGTAGCGAGAGTTTGCAAACATGCTCGCCATACCAACGATAGCGACAGGCATATCTTTAAGGCGTTTATTCAGTCGAGTATCGTCGACTGATTCCGGTGTATTTGTCTCGGGTTGGCTCATTATGAGTCTCCACTAGAAATCACAGAAAGTGATGTCGTGTTTTGAGGCTGCGCTTTTAAAATTAAAGAAAGAAAATCTGAAACAGATTTAGGGAAGCGCAGCTGAAAATTCAGGTTGCTGAGTGGCGGCAACCAGATAGAAATTAGGCTTTCGAAGTGCGTTGACTTACGAGAGTAGGGGAGGTGTTTCATGCGCGACGGTGGCATTCAAATGTTGAGGCGATGTCCATTAAAATCCTGTTCAAAGTCTGACTAAATGAAAAGTCGGTAACCGCAAAGAAAACGTGTGAATTTGTTTAATGGTTGAGCAGGCTACCCGAGGTGACTTATTGATACAATGCTCCGAGAGGCCACTATGATCTGTTCAGACCAGATGAATTTGGTATGGTTTTAATTTTTGCATTTTCAATTTCATTAACTTGTTGATAATTAATGGTTATGAGTTGTTATTTAGTGTTTTTACTCTATATTTTGATTTGGTGAGATCTATGTCATGTTTTTGTAAGTAACATTTAATGGATGCCTCTTGTGCAAGGCTAAGTGTGATCTGTGTTTTAATTTGTTATTATTTGAAAAATTGGTTTTAAGTCCGTATGTGAAGGGTGTTTCCCTCCCGTATTCTCTAGGTTTCACTTAAATCATAGATGAGTTAAATTTGTTCGATTTGGTTGTTCCAATCGTGTTTTGAAGAGTGATTTCTAGAAGTGAGTTCGAGTTAAATGAAAACTTCCGTTGTTGATTTGTGGCTATGTTCTCTGAGTCATTTAAATGACCAGCCAGACAATGTATCGCAGCTCAAAAAGAGACTGGCAGCCGATGAGATAGCCAAAGTTGAGCGCTATCGAATGCCCTCATCTCAAATTCAGGCTCTGTATGTTCGAAATTACCTAAGAAAAGTGCTGTCTCGCTATTCTGATTTGATGCCTGAAGCGTGGCGCTTTGAATATGGCGAGAAAGGAAAGCCAAGTTTAGTCGCCAAACAGCAACTCAAGACGGGGTTAAATTTCAATATTAGTCATAGCAAAGAACATTTGTTGATTGCAGTTTGCCAGAGAGAAGGGAAGCAAGTTCAATTGGGTGTTGATATTGAACACGCAAGGAGTTCGACCAATATCGGCTCGATCATGAAGCACTACTTTTCAGATAAAGAATTGGCGGATTTACTTGAGCTCAGCAAAGAAGAACAGAGAGAGCGTTTTTTCGATCTGTGGGCGTTGAAAGAGTCTTACATCAAAGCGACGGGTAAGGGGCTAGCCACATCGTTGCGAAGCTTTTCGTTCGAATTCTCCAATCTGACGGAGCAAACATTGCCAATTCACGCTTCGGATTTTCAACCAAACTTGCAGGATGAAATTAGATTGTATCGCGAAATCAGGCTAGATAGCGGGATTGGGTTGGATTTGGATTCTTATCAACAAGACGATATTTCTACAGATTGGCAATGTTGCTTGGGTCGATTAGATGACCAGTATCGCTTTGCTGTTACGCTTGGTGGGGCGAGTCTGCCAATGCAATTAGAGATGAGAACCTTTTCGTCGTCTCATCTCTTTTAAGCTGGTTTGGTGAGACGAAGTTAGCTCGTTTCGCCAAGCATCGCTTTTAATACTTCGGCAGGTACGGGCTGCAGTTGTTTGTCTTTATCTAAACAGACCATTTCGATATCACCAATCACCGCGGGTTTGGTTGCATTTTTACGCCACACTTCTTGTCGCCATAGCGTTTTGTATTTGCCATCGAGTTCAAAAGAGGTTCGGATGTCGCAGATCTCAGCGAATTCAACACCATCTTGAAAAGTCATGTTGGCTTTATAGACCGCAAAACCTAGTCCGTGCTCGTTCCACAATTCCGCCAATTTATCGCTACCCAAGACATGTTCGCGCGCACGCTCAAAGTACTTTAGAAAGTTAGGGTGATAAACCACACCTGAGTGATCGGTATCTTCATAGTAAATTTGTACTGGGTGATGGTAGATCTGACTCATTGGTATCAACTCTTGGTAAGTAGTGGGGCTGTAAATCTGACTAAGTTGTGCAGCACTCTACAGGATAGGTCGAAATTACTTCAAGGTATCATCGGCAATGTGGCTCTTGGTCAGACCTCATTCGGCCGTATCCATTAGTGATGCTTTGGTCAACTCCCACCCATTTACAAATATTCTATGTGTCATTTCCCACCCATTGATTTTTGCAGCGAGTTGGTGATTGCAGCAGGCAGATATCATGAAGCCTTATAGTTAAAGGGTTGTTAATGATTTGTGTCAATGTGGCGCGCTAATTGCCTTAGTGAAAGCACGCAGTTCCCATTGAAGGGCTGTTTTGTTTACTAAGGAGAATAATAATGTTTAAGCCTCTTACCCTGCTGTCTGTCTCTGCTCTGGCGCTCACAAGTTTTAATGCTGCTGCAAACTGTGATCCAGGTGAAATCGTGATTAAATTCAGTCATGTAACCAATACCGATAAGCACCCGAAAGGCATTGCCGCTTCTTTACTGGAAGAGCGAGTAAACACGGAAATGAATGGCAAAGCTTGTATGCAAGTTTTCCCTAACTCAACACTTTACGATGATAATAAGGTACTGGAAGCCCTGTTAAATGGTGATGTTCAAATGGCGGCGCCATCGTTGTCTAAATTTGAGAAGTTCACTAAGAAATACCGCATTTTTGACCTTCCTTTCCTATTTGAAGACGTAGAAGCCGTTGACCGTTTCCAAAACTCAGAATCTGGCGAAAAACTGAAGAATGCGATGAAGCGTCGTGGCCTTCAAGGTCTAGCGTTTTGGCACAATGGCATGAAACAGATGTCGGCGAATAAGCCTCTTATCAACCCTGAAGACGCGGAAGGTTTGAAATTCCGTGTTCAAGCATCAGACGTATTGGTGGCTCAGTTTGAACAACTAGGCGCTAACCCACAGAAGATGTCTTTCAAAGAAGTTTATGGTGGCCTGCAAACTAAGGTTATCGATGGTCAAGAGAACACATGGTCAAACATCTACGGTAAGAAGTTCTTTGAAGTACAAGACGGCGTAACTGAAACCAATCACGGTATCTTGGATTACCTAGTGGTAACGTCAAACGACTTCTGGAAAGACCTACCTGAAGATGTACGTACACAGCTTGGCACTATCGTTCAAGAAGTCTCTGAAACACGTAATGCAGAATCTTCAAAAGTTAACCTAGCGAACAAAAATAACATCATCGAAGCCGGTGGTGAGGTTCGTACACTTACGCCTGAACAGCGTGAAGCATGGGTAGCTGCACTTCAACCAGTATGGAAGAAGTTTGAAAAAGACATCGGTTCAGACCTTATCGATGCAGCGTTAGCTTCAAACCAATAACACCGCTAAGGGAGTGGCGCGCATTTCGCCACTCCTTATTAAAATAACTATAAGCGGAGTCAATTATGGATAATCCTCAAATGGAACAACCAAATTCTAGCGAATCAGCACTGGAAACCTCTTTTTTTTCCAAAGTCGGAAGAGTTACAGATGTGATTGAAGAGTCATTAATCGCATTTTTCCTTGGCGCAATGACGCTACTTACTTTTGCCAATGTTGTATTCAGATACGCATTCAATGGCAATATCTTGTGGGCACTAGAACTGACTGTGTTCATGTTCGCTTGGATGGTGTTAGTGGGCGCATCTTATGGCGTTAAAAAACACTTCCACATTGGCGTTGATGTGATCATCAACCTTGCCCCAGAAAAGCTACGTAAAGTGTATGCGTTAATCGCCGTCACAAGCTGCCTAGCATTCTCAATCTTACTTCTTATCGGTTCTTGGAATTACTGGTACCCGTTCGCGACTGAGCGCGCTTGGTACGAGACCGATGATATTCCAATGCCCGAGATGCTTCAGTTTCTTGCTGACTGGTTGAATGAAGGCGAGCGATACGAGAAACTGCCACGTTTTATTCCTTATATGGCGCTGCCGATTGGTATGGCAATGCTGACGTTCCGATTCATCCAAATCGCTTATCAAGTGGCGACGGGCAAGCTTGACCGCATGATTGCAGGCCATGAAGCCGAAGAAGAGCTGGATGCATTGAAAGCTGATGTGTTAGCGGGTTCTGATGAAGACGCGACAGCGGTATTGGATTCGACTAAGCAAAACAAGGCGAACGAGTCGGGTACAAAATCTAACGGTAAGGAAGACTAATCATGGCAATGTTATTTCTATTTTTAATGGTAATTGCTTTCATGTTGGTCGGTGTACCAATTGCGATTTCCCTTGGTTTATCAAGCGTCATATTCTTGTTGATGCACTCTGATGCGTCACTAGCTTCGGTTGCACAAACGCTGTTTAATGCATTTGCAGGCCACTACACACTCTTAGCGATCCCTTTCTTTATCTTGGCCTCCAGCTTCATGTCAACCGGTGGTGTGGCGAAACGTATTATCCGTTTTGCTATCGCAATGGTCGGCTGGTTCCGCGGCGGTTTAGCGATGGCGTCGGTTGTGGCATGTATGATGTTCGCAGCGTTATCTGGATCGTCTCCAGCAACGGTAGTAGCAATCGGTAGTATTGTTATCGCTGGTATGATCAAAAACGGCTACACAAAAGAATTCGCGGCAGGGGTTATCTGTAATGCGGGTACTTTGGGTATCTTGATTCCACCATCCATCGTTATGGTTGTTTACGCTGCGGCGACGGATGTATCTGTAGGTCGTATGTTCCTCGGTGGCGTGATTCCTGGTCTGTTGGCGGGTGTGATGTTGATGATTGCTATCTACATTGCAGCACGTATTAAGAAGATTCCTGCACAGCCGTTTGTGGGCTGGGGTGAGATGTTCGCAGCAGCAAAAGACGCAAGTTGGGGTCTGCTACTGATTGTCATCATTTTGGGTGGTATCTACGGCGGTATCTTTACACCGACGGAAGCGGCAGCTGTTGCAGCGGTATACGCGTTCTTTATTGCCAACTTTATCTATAAAGATATGGGGCCTTTCGCTGACAAGAAGAATACAAAGCCTGCTTTGGTTAAAGTGTTCCAAACCTTCTTCCACAAAGATACCAAAGACACGCTCTATGATGCAGGTAAGTTGACGATCATGCTGCTATTTATCATAGCTAATGCTCTGATTCTTAAGCATGTACTGACAGAGGAACGCATTCCTCAGATGATCACTGAGTCTATGCTTTCTGCAGGCTTAGGTCCGATCACCTTCTTGATTGTGGTGAACGTTCTACTCTTGATTGGTGGGCAGTTCATGGAGCCATCAGGCTTGCTGATCATCGTTGCGCCATTGGTATTCCCAATTGCAATTGCACTGGGCATTGACCCAATTCACCTAGGCATCATGATGGTGGTGAACATGGAGATAGGGATGATAACACCGCCTGTTGGGCTCAATTTGTTTGTGACCGCCGGGGTCGCCAAGATGTCGATGATGAACGTGGTAAAAGCAGCGTTGCCGTGGGTTGGCGTGATGTTCTTGTTCTTGATTATCGTAACTTACGTACCTTGGGTATCAACATGGTTACCGACCACCTTGATGGGGCCAGAGATCATCACTAAGTAGATAGTGAAGTAACAACGAAGTGATGAGGAGGGTTAAACCTCCTCATCGATAATCTTGCCATATCTAGAACCTGAATCAATCTGCTCATACAGCGCTCTTTTTGCCTCTAATTCTGGCGTGTATAGATCGACATGATTGTCAGTATAAAAAATACCATCTATCTCGAAAGTATCGGTGATCGAGGGAACTCTTGTTTTCTCACCCATAGTTATTTCCTTATTACTTTGATTGCATAACATCCTGTTATCAAAATAAGTATAGGTGATCTTGCTCCCAAATCTAATTTAGTTTTCGTTTTGTCTGTATGACTCTTTCACTAGATGGTGTTTTTGCATCTTATCGTAGAGTGTTTTTCGGGGAAGTTGCAGTCGATCCATCGTCTCTTTTATGCTGCCATTACACTCAATAAGCGCTTGCTTTAACGTGTTTTTCTCAAAGTCACAAACCAGTTCTGCTAACGACAAATGTTGGGTCGACTCCGAAGTGCTGTCTGATAAGTGAGATAGCTTGCCTAAAAGTACGAAACGCTCCGCAGTGTTACGCAATTCTCGTACATTTCCCGGCCAATCGTGGGCTAAAAGCTCGTGCAGTTCTTTCTGTGGAATTGCCGGGGCTGTTTTGCCATAACGTGCCGCAGCGACCAGTAAGAAGTGGTGGAAGAGTGCTGGGATATCTTCTTGGCGGCTTCTCAACGGCGGTAAATCTAGGGTGACAACATTCAATCGGTAGTAAAGGTCTTGTCTGAAAGCCCCTTCTTCAGCTGCCTTTTTCAAGTCCACTTTGGTTGCGGCGATGACTCGAATATCAAGTGGGACCAATCCGTTTGAGCCAACCCTTTCGATGACGCGTTCTTGCAAGACACGTAACAGGCGAATTTGTGCTTGCATCGGCATGGATTCGATCTCGTCTAAGAATAGGGTTCCGCCTTGAGCAAACTCGAACTTGCCAATGCGTTTACTCTCAGCACCTGTGAATGCGCCTTTTTCATGGCCATACAACTCACTTTCAATCAGATTTTCTGGAACCGCCCCGCAATTGACGGCAACAAAGTTTTGTTCTCGTCGACTGCTTTGCTCATGTAGGGATCGTGCGACTAATTCTTTGCCCGTGCCTGTCTCACCAAACAACAAAATATCGGCGTTAGTGTCGGCAACGTGGGTGATGATAGAACGTAGCTCGGTCATTGATTGCGTGTCACCAATGATTCTTGGTCCAAGCGCTTTACTGGCCTTGAGAGAGCGCTTTAATTCAAGATTCTCAAGGGTAAGTTGGCGTTTTTCTATCGCTCGCTTAGTGGTTTCGATTAGACGTTCATTGGCGAACGGCTTTTCAATGAAGTCATACGCGCCGTCTTGGATTGCTTGTACGGCCATGGAGATATCGCCGTGGCCAGTGATCATGATTACGGGGACTTCTTTGTCTTTGTGCATTACGGTGTTGAGCAAGTCATGCCCGGAAATACCCGGTAAACAGATATCAGTGATGATTACGTGGGGTAAGCCGTTCTCTTGAATTGCGAGCAGAGCAGATTCGGCATCGGGAAAGAACTCCGCTTCAATATCGGCGAGCTCAAAGCTCTGTTCAATCGCCATTCTTAGATCGGATTCATCATCAATGAAATAGACGTGACACATAGTGATTCCTTTACTTCTTTGTATTCTGATTATCGCTGAGTTTTTTGCTTGTTGGTTGGCTCGCTCGTTCAATAGCTAGCTTGTTAACGGTTTAATCTCAGTCTGTTGTTTTTGCTTAACGTAATGGTTCTTCTTGCTGTTTTTGTTGCTGCTGGTGTTCAACAAGGGGCAACTCTATGCTGAATCGAGCGCCACCTAGAGGGCTGTGACCGGTAACGAGCTTGCCGTTGATTCCGCGGATTATTTGTTGAGAAATCGATAACCCAAGTCCAAGTCCATTTTTCTTGGTGGTATGGAAAGGTTCAAAAAAATCTCCGCTCGAAGAGGAAGTGAAGCCGGGGCCATTATCATCGACATGAATCAGCAAGGTGCTGGCTTGTTGATGGTCGGATTCCCTAATCTCTAACAGAATAGCTAATTGCTTGTCGTCTTGTTGTTCCATCGCCTGAATCGCGTTGGTCAGCAAATTAATGATCACTTGTTCCAATTGGATAGCGTTGGCGAGCACGCAAGCATCAAAGGTTTCAGGGAGTTCGTTGACCTTAACTCGTTCACTCTTGAGTTGTGGTTTCATCAGCTCTCTTGACGAGTGCAATACCGGAAGTATCTGCAACGTATGTAATTCTTCCGCGGTGGATTTCTTTGCAAAAGAGCGAAGCTGGTGGCTGATTTTCGCCATGCGATCAGTGAGCGCCGAGATTCGCGAGAGGTTGTCATCGACACGATCAGTCTTTTTTTTGGCAAGAAACAGTCGGCCGTTGTCGGCATAACTGCGAATCGCAGCGAGAGGGTTATTCAACTCATGGCTAATGCTTGCCGACATTTGCCCTAGCACTGCCAGTTTAGCGGCTTGGATGAGTTCGTCTTGTGTCTGCCTCAGTACATGTTCGGTTTCGATACGATGTTTAATCTCGACATGCAGCTCTGATGTGCGCTCAAGCACTTGAAATTCTAGCTTTTGCTTGGCTTCAGATTGCAGCCTATCAATTTGGGCACGCCTTTGTTGTCGATGGTGATTGAGCTGCATCGTTAGATAAATAATCGCAAAGATAAGGCTGAGAACTACAAGGTAAGCCACCAAGTCCCACCAAACTAAGTGGGTCGGAGAAAATACTCGTATGGTGAGTTTCGGTTCGGCTAAGAAGCGTGAAGAGCTAAAGAATTGCTCTTGGACGAGCTTGTGCGGAGACTCAATATTGCTAGTAGCACTCTCGAAATCACCAGAGAAGTGAAGGCTTTCTATTTTGGTATCGAGATATTGTCTGCTTTCTTGAATTCGAGCTTGCTGTGCTTGGCTCAGCGGCTGAAGGCTCTTGAACAGCCATTCAGGATTACTCGACATGAATACTATTTGGTCTTTATCGTCAGCAACAAAAAAACTCTGTTTGCCTTTCCAACTTGCTTCAATCAGCGATAAATCCATCTTTACGACAATGACGCCAATAATCTCAGCGGCATAGGAGACGGGGTAAGAATAATAATAGCCTCGCTTCCCAGACGTTGAACCTAGCGCAAAATATTGATTTTCATTGCCCTGAATGGCTTCTTGATAGTAGGGACGGAAAGCAAAGTTTCGACGAATAAAAGAATGCGGTTGATTCCAGTTACTGGCTGCGATAGTGGTGCCAATGCTGTCTAATAAATAAGTGTCGGACGCTTGAATCACCGAATTTACGTGCTCTAGATAGCGATTGGTGAGTTCGATTTGCGCAGAGTTACTTGGAGAGTGAAGGGCATCGACCAGCTCTTTGTCTTTTGAAAGCAGCTCTGGAATGTGCGCGAACTTATCCAATTGGCTTGAAATATGAACCGAAAAGCGGTCTAGCTTAGATTGATGATCATTTAACAAACTTTCATGACTTGTACTCCACACCCAATGACCGCCAAAGACCATCAGTAGACTGTATATGGCCATTAATAGTATTGGGATTCTAAAAGCTTGAAACATGAAGGCTCTCCGCTAATTTCTTTGGTAATCAATCAAGCCCGTCTTCTCTCATTTATGGTAGCAAATAGCGGTAGTTTTTGCTGAAAGGAGAAAGTCGACAGGTGGGGGTAGGTTAAGGGTTTGTAACGGGGATTGTTGAAAAAGTTATCGACTCTGAGGGGTAAAACAAGAGCAAGATCTCTTTTTAAGGTTTTTAGCAAAAAAAGCCCTCGATTCCCTTGAAAAAGTCGCTATTGTCCCCATTTCTGTTGTGCTAAGTGATGATTTGATCGTTTTTGTATCATTTAGTTGGACGAATTTAGAGCATTCATCATCATGCAGAGGTGAACGGCTCGACAGAGATTAAACAGATCGCTAGAATGTCGCATCTAAAATTTCTGTCCTGAGGCTAATCGGAGATACCTTTCTTGTTTCCGAAAACAAGCTTCACTGCTTTTTATAGGTTCGTGAAAACGTTTTATAACTGCGTGAGAACGTTCAATAAGCATGTGAAGAACGAAGATATCGCTGATTAGTCTGGTGTTTGGTTGAATAATCAATTCAGACATCAATGCTCGATTTTAAATTAGGTGTTCGGATAGAGCACTACACAAGAATGCAGCCAACAACGTCGGCTTTTGAATTAAAGCTAAGTTACGGCTCATATGCTCAGATTACTGAGCCAGTTTTGAGGTTTATATAATGCAAGTTACTGTTGAAACGCTAGAAGGCCTAGAGCGCCGTCTTAATATTACTGTTCCTGCTGCTAACATCGAAGATGCAGTTACAGCTGAACTACGCAACATCGCGAAAAACCGTCGTTTCGATGGTTTCCGTAAAGGCAAAGTGCCTATGAAGATGGTTGCTAAAATGTACGGCAAAGCAGTACGTCAAGACGTGATGGGCGAAGTAATGCAACGTCACTTCATCGAAGCGATCGTTAAAGAGAAAATCAACCCAGCTGGCGCACCTACTTTCGCACCAGTTGAAAACAACGAAGGCGCTGACCTAGTATTCAACGCAACTTTTGAAGTTTACCCAGAAGTTGAGCTGAAAGGTCTAGAAAACATCACTGTTGAGAAACCAGCAGTAGAAGTTAAAGAAGCTGACGTTGAAGAGATGATCGAAACTCTACGTAAGCAACAAGCAACTTGGACTGAAGTTGAAGCTGCTGCTGACGCTGGTTCTCGTGCAACTATCGACTTCGTTGGTTCTATCGACGGTGAAGAGTTCGAAGGCGGTAAAGCTGAGAACTTCCCACTAGAGATGGGTGCTGGTCGCATGATCCCTGGTTTTGAAGACGGTATCGTTGGTAAAACAGCAGGTATGGAATTCGAAATCGAAGTAAACTTCCCAGAAGATTACCACGCTGAAAACCTAAAAGGTAAAGCTGCTAAGTTCTCTATCAAGCTGAACAAAGTTGAAGCTCGTGAGCTTCCAGAACTAAACGAAGAATTCGTTTCTAAGTTCGGCGCAGCTGAAGGCGTTGAAGGCCTTAAAGCTGAAGTTCGTAAGAACATGGAGCGTGAGCTTAAGCAAGCTGTTAAGAACCGCATCAAAGAGCAAGCAATCGACGGTCTAGTTAACGAAAACAACATCGACGTACCTTCTGCTCTAATCGATCAAGAGATCGGTGTTCTACGTCAACAAGCTGCTCAACGTTTCGGTGGCAACACTGAAGCTGCTGACCAACTTCCACGTGAGCTGTTCGAAGAGCAAGCTAAACGTCGCGTAGTTGTAGGTCTTCTTCTTGGTGAAGTAATCAAGACTGAAGAACTAAAAGCTGACGACGAGAAAGTTAAAGCTATCATCGAAGAGATGGCTACAGCATACGAAGATCCAACAGAAGTTATTGCTTACTACGAGCAAAACGAGCAAATGATGAACAACATGCGCAATGTTGCTCTAGAAGAGCAAGCTATTGATGCAATCATCGCTAAAGCTCAAGTTTCTGATAAAGAAGTTAGCTTCAACGAGCTAATGAATCAGCAACCTGCTTAATATAGTAATATCTGACGTAGAAGGTTGACGTACGGTCAACAATTCTGCTAACAATGGTCCGTATGATTTAATCATTCGGGCCATTTATTTTAGGGACATAAGAATATGAGCTACCAAGAAAAAAATACAATGCCATCGATTATGGACGCACTAGTTCCTATGGTGGTTGAACAGACTTCCCGTGGTGAACGTTCTTACGATATTTATTCTCGTCTATTAAAAGAACGTATCATTTTCTTAACAGGTCAAGTGGAAGACCACATGGCAAATCTTGTCGTGGCTCAACTGCTTTTCTTGGAATCAGAAAACCCAGACAAAGATATCTATCTTTACATCAACTCACCTGGCGGTAGCGTAACAGCGGGCATGTCTATCTACGACACAATGCAGTTCATCAAGCCAAACGTGAGCACAGTATGTATGGGTCAAGCTTGCTCTATGGGTGCATTCTTACTAGCGGGTGGTACTCCTGGTAAGCGTCACGTGCTTCCAAACTCACGTGTAATGATTCACCAGCCACTTGGCGGCTTCCAAGGCCAAGCGTCTGATATTCAAATTCACGCGCAAGAGATCCTAACGATCAAACAAAAGCTAAACAAACTATTGGCAGAGCACACTGGTCAGCCTTTAGAAGTTGTTGAGCGTGATACAGATCGTGATAATTTTATGTCTGCTGATCAAGCAGTAGAATACGGCTTGGTAGATTCAGTTCTTAATCACCGCGGTCAATAATTGCACGGCAATTGTTTAACGCAAAGTGATTCAAATTGATATACACTCAAGCATAGAGAGTAAAGGCTAAGAGGTTAGCGAATGACAGATAAAAGCAAAGAGGGTGGTAGCGGTAAACTGCTTTACTGCTCTTTCTGTGGCAAAAGCCAACACGAAGTTCGCAAGTTAATCGCAGGTCCTTCTGTTTACATTTGTGATGAATGTGTCGATCTTTGTAACGACATTATTCGTGAAGAAATTAAAGATGTTCTTCCTAAGAAAGAATCGGAATCGCTGCCAACGCCGCGTGAGATTCGTGAGCATCTTGACGACTATGTAATCGGTCAAGAATACGCGAAGAAAGTGCTAGCAGTTGCGGTATACAACCACTACAAGCGTTTGCGTAATGGTGACACGACAGCTGAAGGCGTAGAGCTAGGTAAGAGTAACATTCTTCTTATCGGTCCTACTGGTAGTGGTAAAACGCTACTGGCTGAAACACTGGCTCGTTTCCTAGACGTTCCATTCACAATGGCAGATGCAACAACACTAACCGAAGCCGGTTATGTGGGCGAAGATGTTGAAAACATCATCCAGAAGTTGCTTCAGAAGTGTGATTATGACGTTGCGAAAGCAGAACGCGGCATTGTTTACATCGATGAAATCGACAAGATTTCTCGTAAAGCTGAAAACCCATCAATCACGCGTGACGTGTCTGGTGAAGGTGTACAGCAAGCTCTACTTAAACTTGTTGAAGGTACAGTTGCTTCAGTTCCACCTCAAGGTGGTCGTAAGCATCCACAGCAAGAGTTCTTGCAAGTGGACACGTCTAAGATCCTATTTATTTGTGGCGGAGCGTTCTCTGGCCTAGATAAAGTGATCGAGCAACGTGTAGAAAAAGGTTCGAGCATTGGTTTTGGCGCAGAAGTGCGTTCAAAAGATGAAGCAAAAACTGTGGGTGAACTGTTCACTCAAGTTGAACCTGAAGATCTCGTGAAGTACGGTCTCATTCCGGAATTCATTGGTCGTCTACCCGTGACAACGACATTGACAGAACTTGACGAAGAAGCTCTAGTTCAAATTCTTTGTGAACCGAAGAATGCGCTTACTAAGCAGTACGCAGCATTATTTGAAATCGAAGAGACTGAATTAGAATTCCGCGACGATGCTCTACGTGCAATTGCGAAGAAAGCAATGGAACGTAAAACGGGTGCTCGTGGTCTGCGTTCTATCTTGGAGGGTGTTCTACTAGAAACTATGTACGAACTGCCATCTTCGACAGATGTAAGCAAGGTTGTGATAGATGAGTCGGTAATTAATGGTGAGTCAGAACCACTGTTGATTTACAGCAACTCAGATAACCAAGCAGCGGTTGCAGAGTAGGTCTTTTTTAGACAAGTCACTCAAATTGAAAAAGGAGGTAAGCAATTACCTCCTTTTTTTTATTCTTCCATTGAATCCAGTCGTTTAAGCCCCATATACTGCTTTATAAGTTAAAGCGGAAGAGAGAAATATATGAACTTGGAACGTTCCGAGCGTATCGAAATCCCCGTGCTACCTCTACGTGATGTAGTGGTTTACCCACACATGGTTATTCCATTGTTTGTCGGTCGTGAAAAATCGATTACTTGCCTTGAATCGGCAATGGAAGCTAACAAACAAGTACTACTTGTAGCGCAGAAAGAAGCGGACACTGATGAGCCTTCAATCGACGACCTATTTAACGTAGGTACAGTCGCTACTATTCTTCAGTTGCTAAAGCTGCCTGATGGTACTGTGAAAGTACTTGTCGAAGGTCAGCAGCGTGCAAAAATTCACCAGTTCAAAGAGAGTGAGTTTTTCTTAGCGGATGCCGAATACGTTGTAACCTCAGAACTTGACGAAAAAGAACAAGAAGTGGTTGTTCGCAGCGCGATCAATCAATTCGAAGGCTTTATTAAGCTAAACAAGAAAATCCCACCAGAAGTTCTAACGTCTCTGAACGGTATTGATGAGGCTGCACGCCTAGCCGATACGATTGCAGCGCACATGCCACTTAAATTGGTTGATAAGCAGCACGTTCTAGAAATTGCAGATGTGACTGAACGTCTGGAATTCTTAATGGGCCAAATGGAGTCAGAAATTGACATCCTGCAAGTTGAAAAACGCATTCGTGGCCGCGTTAAGAAGCAGATGGAGAAATCTCAGCGCGAGTACTACCTGAATGAGCAAATGAAAGCGATTCAGAAAGAACTGGGCGAGATGGATGACGCACCTGATGAATTCGAGACTCTGAAGAAGAAGATCGAAGATTCAAAAATGCCTCAAGAAGCTCGTGAAAAAACCGAGCAAGAACTGCAAAAACTGAAAATGATGTCGCCAATGTCTGCTGAAGCAACAGTAGTACGTAGCTACATTGATTGGATGGTTGGTGTTCCTTGGGCTAAGCGTTCAAAAGTTAAAAAGAATTTAGCGAAAGCGGAAGAGGTCTTGAATGAAGACCACTACGGCTTAGAGCGTGTTAAAGAACGTATCCTTGAATACTTGGCAGTACAAAATCGAATTAACAAGCTAAAAGGTCCAATCCTTTGTCTTGTTGGTCCTCCTGGTGTCGGTAAAACCTCGCTAGGCCGTTCGATTGCAGCGGCAACGGGCCGTAAGTACACTCGTATGGCTCTTGGTGGAGTACGTGATGAAGCGGAAATCCGCGGTCACCGTCGTACTTACATCGGTTCACTTCCGGGTAAACTGATCCAGAAGATGTCTAAAGTTGGTGTTAAGAACCCACTGTTCCTATTAGATGAAATCGATAAGATGTCTTCTGATATGCGTGGCGACCCATCTTCAGCGCTTCTAGAAGTGTTAGATCCAGAGCAAAACGTTGCATTCAACGATCACTACCTAGAAGTAGATTACGATCTGTCAGACGTCATGTTTGTTGCAACGTCTAACTCAATGGACATTCCTGGTCCGTTACTGGACCGTATGGAAGTGATTCGTCTGTCGGGTTACACAGAAGATGAAAAGCTGAACATCGCTAAAAGTCACTTACTGGACAAACAAGTCCAACGTAACGGTCTTAAGCCTCACGAGATTAATATCGAAGATTCAGCTATCGTTGGCATTATTCGTTATTACACGCGTGAAGCGGGTGTGCGTAATCTAGAGCGTGAAATCTCGAAGATTTGTCGTAAAGCAGTTAAGAATATCTTGCTAGACAGCAGCCTTAAGTCTGTAACGGTTAGCATTGATAACCTGAAAGAGTACTTAGGCGTTCAACGTCATGACTTCGGTAAAGCGGATGAGAGTAACCGTATCGGTCAAGTGACGGGTTTAGCGTGGACTCAAGTGGGTGGTGACCTACTGACTATTGAAACTGAATCAATGCCAGGTAAAGGTAAGCTAACGCAAACCGGTTCTCTTGGCGATGTGATGAAAGAGTCGATTCAAGCAGCCATGACTGTGGTTCGTTCTCGTGCGGAAAATCTGGGTATTAACACAGATTTCTACGAGAAACGTGATATTCACGTTCACGTACCGGAAGGTGCAACACCAAAAGATGGCCCAAGTGCGGGTATCGCAATGTGTACTGCATTGGTATCCAGTCTAACGGGTAATCCTGTGAAAGCTGAGGTCGGTATGACAGGTGAAATTACCCTTCGTGGTGAAGTTTTACCTATCGGTGGCTTGAAAGAAAAACTGCTTGCAGCACACCGTGGCGGCATCAAAACTGTCTTGATTCCTAAAGACAATGAGCGTGATTTGGAAGAGATTCCAGACAATGTAATCGCTGACTTAAAGGTGATTCCGGTCCAATGGATTGATGAAGTACTTAAAGTCGCGCTAGAACGAGATCCGTCAGGGGTCGAGTTTGACGTGAAAAAATAGTGATGCATAGCAAAAATAAGTAAAGAATTACGCTGATAGACCCGAAAAGGCTTGTCAGCGTTTTTTTTGGACGCTAAGTTATTTGACTAAAGCGGCAGCCCTTTTGCAATAAGGCTTGCGGCTAAATTAAAACCAAAATGGAACGTACAGTCATCGAGAAGTAGTCACAGATGACACATAGGGGAAAAACAGTGAATAAAACACAACTAGTAGAATCAATCGCAGAAAACGCAGACATCTCTAAAGCTTCAGCTGGTCGCGCTCTAGACGCTTTCATCGAAGCAGTTGGCACAACGCTACAATCAGGTGACCAAGTTGCACTTGTTGGCTTTGGTACTTTCAGTGTTCGTACTCGTGCTGCTCGTACAGGTCGTAACCCAAAAACTGGTGAAGAGATCCAAATCGCAGAAGCTAAAGTACCTGGCTTCAAAGCAGGTAAAGCACTTAAAGACGCATGTAACTAATTTTCACTGCTGAAACCTCGCTTTTAGAGAGGGGAAGGCAGTAAAATGCGTTTACTGTTTGAAAAATGATGTTTCATTCTTAGACAGTATGTGTGCAAAGCACATTGAACTTATTTAAATTATGCGCATCCTACTGATGCGCATTTCTTTTTCTGATAATATCGCGTGAATAGATTTTATTTTGAAGCCAATGCTTCATATCCGGAGAGCACTTAAATTATGATGGATCGATTACGCGAAGGCGTGAATAGCATCGCGGTAAAAATTATCCTTGGGTTGATTATCCTGTCATTCGTATTCGCAGGTGTAGGCAGCTACATCACCGGTGGCGGTAACAACGCAGCAGCTAAAGTTGGCAACACAGAAATTGCTCGTGGTGAGTTCGAACAAGCTTACCAAAACGAACGTAATCGTATGCAGTCTCAACTTGGCGATTACTTCGCTCAAATGCTTGCAGACCCTGCATACGTAGAGTCTTTCCGTAAATCAGTACTTGATCGCATGATCAACGATGTTCTACTTGAGCAGCAAGCTGAGTCACTAGGCCTACGAATCAGTGATTCTCAAATCCGTACAATGATTCTAGAAATGCCTCAGTTCCAAACTGCTGGTCAATTTGATCAAGAAGTTTACCAATCAGCCCTGCGTCGTGCAGGTTTCAGCGCAGAAAGCTTCGCTGAATACATGCGTCGTGACCTAATGCGTAACCAGCTTGTGACTGCGCTTCAAGGCAGTGAATTTGTTCTTCAAGGCGAAATCGATACGCAAAGCAAACTTATTGCTCAAACTCGTGACATTCGTACAGTGACCTTGTCTGTTGCTGATCTAGCGAAAGGCATCGAACTAACTGACGAGCAAATCGAACAGTACTATTCTGAGAACCCTCAAGCTTACACTCGTCCAGAGCAAGCTAAGGTGTCTTACATCGAGCTTTCAGCTGAAGCACTTAAGTCTCAGCTTGAAGTAAGCGATGAAGAAGCACAGAAATACTACCAAGAGCACCTAGACAAGTACTCGACTGAAGAGCAACGTAAAGTTAGCCACATCCTAGTTCAAGGTGATGACGAAGCGAAAGCTCAGTCAATCCTAGACGAGCTAAATGCAGGCGCTGATTTTGCTACGCTAGCGGAAGAGAAATCTGACGACTTCGGTAGTGCAGATGTTGGCGGTGACTTAGGTTGGATTGAACGCGATGTTATGGACCCAGCATTCGAAGACGCGGCTTTCGCTCTTGAGAATATTGGCGATACTACTGGCCTAGTTAAATCTGATTTTGGCTACCACATCATCAAGCTAGACGAAGTAAAAGAGTCTCAAGCTCAGCCTTATACAGAAGTAGCGGCTGAGATTAAGCAAGAACTACTAGATCAGCATGCTGTAGACCAGTTCTACGAACAGCAAACTGAACTAGAAAAAGTAGCGTTTGAATTCCCAGATTCTTTGGATGACTCTGCTGAAGCTATCAATGCGAAGATCACGACAACAGATTTCATCTCTCAAGTTGACGCTCCGGAAGTTCTGATGACGCCTGCAGTTATGCAAGCTATCTTGAGCCCTGAAGTGAAAGAAGACGGTCTGAACTCTGAAGTTATCGAAGTTGCACCTGAGCACGTGATTGTTGTTCGTGTAGAAGAGACTCGCGACGAGACAGTTCTTCCTCTAGCTGAAGTGAAAGATCAAGTTGTCGCTGCATTGTCTGCTGTACAAGCTGAGCAACAAGCAGTTGAGCTAGGTGTTTCTCTAGTGAACGAGCTTAAGCAAGGTAACGAAGCAGTACTTGCAGATAACAACCTTGAGTTCACTGAACTTGAAACGATTGACCGTAACTCGCCACTAGCGGCGTCTGTATTCGCTCTAGCGAAACCAGAAGCAGGTCAAGCTGTGTTTGGTCAATCTAAAGACCAAGACGGTAACATCGTTGTTGTTGAGCTTTCTAAAGTAACGGCTGAAATCAACCCAGCTTACAGCACTCAAATTGGTGCACAGTTGGAACGAGTTGGTAATCAGCAAGACCTTACTAATGTACTAAACGTACTGCGTAAAAATGCAGACGTTGAATACTACGTAGTGGGTCAAGGTCAGTAAGCTCAGGTTAGCTTGAGTTAGATTAGCTCGGTAGTTAAGCCTGTTTGGTGGCTGACTACCGAGAATCAACATGCGATGGTTGTTGTTTTGCAAATTAGGTTTATTCGATAAATAAGAATTGCGAGCCAACAAACAAGCTGATGAAAACAAGATGTATAACGAAGCGGGTCACTTAGGTGACCCGCTTTATTTTTGTCTGGTGATTGTGTTATCTAGTGCGGTAAATGCATAAGTTACGTTTTTTGTTCAAAGGAACGGTTTATGCGCACGATATATTCAACACTACTTCTTTCATTTCTGATGGCCCTGAGCTCCCCAGCGTTTTCTGATAGCCCAACTAAAGCTGAGCTTTACGATGGCATTGAGATTACGGTAAACATCAATACTGCGACGGCAGAAGAACTCTCAGCGCTATTAGTTGGTGTTGGGGACAAGAAAGCCCAAGAGATCGTCGATTACAGAGATCAAAACGGTGCGTTTACGACTGCTGATGATTTGGTGAGTGTGAAAGGGATAGGTGAAGCGACGGTTGAAAAGAACCGCGAAAGAATTCAACTTTGATCCGTTTTTCTACTTGTTAGAAATGAAGCGGTAGATATGAAGCCTCCGGCCAATGCACCTGCTAGGTGGGCTTCAATCGCGACACGAGCATTAATCAGTTCGCCAGTCGTGCTAGAAGGGCCAATAAGCTGCTCCCAAGCGATTTTAGCGATTAATCCCAACACTAACAGCCAACTTGATCTCCTACCGTTTAAAGCCTCACTGAGCGCGAATAAGCCAAACAACCCATGCAAAGTGCCAGATAGGCCAACATAGATCTGAATACTCGAAAACAACAGAGCGATCCCAGTCACTAAACTAATCACAAGCAGAGCAAGAACAAGCTGTTTTTTACTCGGTTGAAACAGATAGCTGATGATCCATAAGCCTGCTAGATTCATCAGAAGGTGCGAGTAGTTGGTATGTGAAAAGTTTCCTGTTAGGATCCGCCACCATTGCCCCTCGGCAATCGCATTGCTATCCCATACGACCCAAGCTTGTATTGGCTCAAATTGGAATAAGACGCATAAAAGTGAAGTGAAAATTAAAACAGGGTACACATTAAATCCATGTCTCGTTATTGCCCCCAATGCAGCAAGGCTTTGAAAGCTTGTATTTGTCAGTGGATTACACCACTCGAATCGAATGTTGAGCTTATCATTCTTCAGCACCCATCAGAAGAGCATCGCCCGATGGGAACTGCGCGTATCCTCTCGTTATCTCTAAATAACAGCGTGACGCTTGTCGGTGAAGACTTTTCAGACAACGAACAATTGAACGCATTGCTGGCCGATGAACATTACCAACATGTGATTTTATACCCAAGCGAAAACTCTGTTTCAGTTGAATCTGCGACATGCCCAAGCAAGAAGCTGCGTGTGATTTTATTGGATGGGACGTGGAAGAAGGCGTTCAAGATGTGGCAGGTGTCGAGTAACTTGCATGCGCTGAGCACGGTTCATTTACCGAAAGAGCTCAAGGGTAATTATCGAATCCGTAAAGCGCCCAGTGAAAACAGCCTTTCTACCGTCGAAGCTGGCTATCATTTGCTTAGCTTGCTAGAGAGTGATGGTGACTTTAGCCCTTTGCTAACGGCATTTGACCAAATGATTCAGTTTCAAATCAATCAAATGCCGCCGGGTGTGTTTGAGAAAAACTACTTAGATTAAGCCGATTCACTGGTACGAGTCAGGAATTAAAACTCGGTATGAGCTGAGAACAATTGCTGATGCATTTTCTGCGCAAGGTCATCGGTCATTGATGAGATGTAATCCGCAATCACGCGCATCTTTCTTGATTCATCTTGATGTTGTAGCCATTGCTTCTTGATAGGCAGTGGCAGCAAGCGTTCAGGATCTGCGCTGAATGCTTCAAACATATCCATGATGATCTGTTGGCCTTTGTATTCGATGACTTGAACCTGAGGCACTTGAATCACGAACTCGCTGACAAAGTGCTTCAGTTTATCGAGTGTGCCATCCATGCTCGGTTCAAGCACGGCATTGTAAGCCAACAGCACATTCTCAAAGCTAGCATCCACTCGTTCAATCGAAATACTGGTCAACAGAGCGTTAACTATCCCACCAATCGCATCTTTTCTACGATATTGCTCTCCCGAAAAAAGCATCTCTGTAATCGAATCTAAATGCTCACAGATCCAAGGATCGGCCATCTCTTTCAGTTGAGGATAAGCTGAATCTACCCATTGTGTTTTGGTCACAGAGCCAAGCACAATGGCATCTTCTAAATCGTGGACGCCATAGGCGATGTCATCAGCCAACTCCATGATTGAACAATCAAGTGACTTATATTTGGTCTTATTGTGCTCAAGTGGCTCGGTATGCGTTTTTCTTTTCTGTTTTAGAAGCTGTTGGTCGCTGCTTGAAAGCGGCTCCAGTACCCAGTTAAAAAGTTCTTCATCATGATCGTAGATGCCTTTTGCTGGCATCCAATCTTTGGCTCGGAGTTGTCGTTGGTGCTTAACAGGCTCAGACTGTAATTTAGCTTGAACTTCGCTAAGAAGTGAAGGGTATTTAATCAGCCCCAACAGAGTGCGTCGAGATAGATTCATCCCGTGATGTTCGGTGTAGGGTTCTAACTGAGTCACTATTCGGAACGTTTGGGCATTGCCTTCAAAGCCACCATGGTCGCGCATCATATAGTTGAGTGCGACCTCACCACCATGCCCATAAGGCGGGTGGCCGATGTCGTGAGCTAAACACAGTGAATCAATCAAGCTATCTGAGGGGAGAAGATCTCGAAACTCGGGCTGCTTTTTCTTGAGTTGAGCGACAATGCCAGTACCAAGTTGTGCGGCTTCTAGCGAATGGGTAAGGCGAGTTCGGTGGAAATCGTTTACCGTGGTGCCATGAACTTGAGTTTTTGCTTGGAGGCGACGAAAAGCCGCAGAGTGAAGCACACGCGCACGATCGCGTTGATACGGGCTACGATGGTCATCACGCCTTATTTTATGTTCATCGTCATTTCGATGTTGCCATTCTTGTTCGAGTTCAAATGGTGGTTCGAGTGGAGAAGTCAAAATAGCACCTATCAATCTGATTTATTTAGCTAATTACACTCAAGTTATACCCAGCTAGCTTATCTCGTCTAGTGATAATTCAAAGCTTGGCGCAAATGTGGTGAGAAAGTAGTCCATTTCTGGGCTTTTACGCTGTTCGAGTGTTTCTTCCAGTCGGCGTTTCGCTTGCTCGTATTCGTGGTTTCCCGCGCTGAGTTCTTCCAAGCATTTGAGGTAAGCACAGATAGTGTCGGCTTGCTTGACGATGCTTTGTTCTTCTTTGTTTGCTGTTCCGGATATTAAGAAGGGCGCGAAATCGTCTTGGAATTCTTCCGGTAGCATTGAAAGCAGTCTTTGTTCTGCTGCCGCTTCTATCTTCTTGTACTCTTGGGCGATGTCTGGGTTGTAGTATTTAACCGGAGTTGGTAAATCCCCAGTCAGTACCTCGCTGGTATCGTGGTACATGCCAAGCAGAGCAATGTGCTCGGGGTTGAGCTGACCATCAAACTTCTTATTTTTAATTAATGCCAAGGCGTGTGCGACGAAAGCCACCTGTAGGCTATGTTCTGAAATATTCTCGCTTGAGATTGAACGCATCAAAGGCCAGCGTTGGATAAGCTTCATGCGTGCGAGATGGGCGAAGAAATGGCTCTGTTTCATAAATGTCCTTATAGTACCAATCGTAGTAAATAACTGGTCATCCTAGCTTGTTAAAAAACTCGATAACTTTGTTAGAATTTTTGATTGTAGAATAACTACTTATCGAAGCTGCTTGTCGAAAATAGCTGCCTTGTTCTCAAGCTTTTTTCCTGCGCTATTTCTGATCACTTACTTACTGTGATTGGTATAAATAATTCTCCACTCGTATCTTGTGTTTGCACAGGCATACGAGACAGCGGATACAAAAAAGGCTCCCAAACAGGAGCCCTTTAAGCATAGAAGTGATTGATTACAAGTTAAAGTCTTTTAAAACAGCAAATTGTAGTCATCTTTCTTTGTGTTAATTAACCTTCGATGAGGTCGTCTTGGTTGTAGGTCTGTAAGAAGCGCTCTAGACGACCAATCGCGATTTCTAGGTCTTCGATATGTGGCAGAGTCACGATGCGGAAGTGATCCGGTTTTGGCCAGTTGAAGCCAGTACCTTGAACCAATAGCACCTTCTCTTGCTTAAGGAAATCGAGCACGAATTTCTGATCGTCTTTGATGTTGTACATGTTGGTGTCGATCTTAGGGAACAGGTACATCGCGCCTTTTGGTTTTACACAAGAAACGCCAGGGATCTTGTTGATCAGTTCCCATGCACGGTCACGTTGCTCAAGCAGTCGACCACCAGGAAGAATCAGTTCGTTGATACTCTGATAACCACCCAGTGCCGTTTGGATAGCGTGCTGCATGGGTACGTTGGCACACAAACGCATCGAGGCGAGCATTTCTAGCCCTTCAACGTAGCCTTTCGCTATGTGCTTCGGACCCGTTAAGAACATCCAGCCACCACGAAAACCACACACGCGGTAAGCCTTAGATAGACCATTGAATGTGACCATTAGTACGTCTTCAGCAAGCGTTGCGACTGAAGTATGTACGGCACCGTCGTAAAGCACTTTGTCGTAGATTTCATCAGCGAAGATGATCAAACCGTGCTCACGAGCAATCTCAACAACTTGTAATAGGAAATCACGGCTGTATACCGCGCCCGTTGGGTTGTTCGGGTTGATAAGAACGATGCCGCGAGTCTTTGGTGAGATCTTCGCACGCATGTCGTCTAGATCTGGATACCAATCAGCATCTTCATCACACATGTAGTGAACCGGTGTACCACCAGAAAGCGCAACAGACGCTGTCCATAGTGGGTAGTCCGGAGCGGGAACTAAGATTTCATCACCATTATCCAGTAGCGCCTGCATAGACATAACGATAAGCTCTGATGCGCCGTTACCAATGTAAACGTCTTCTACATCAAGGTTACGTAGGCCTTTTTTCTGGTAGTGCTGAACAACCGCTTTGCGGGCTGAATAGATGCCTTTTGAGTCACAGTAACCTTGAGATGTCGGTAGGTTACGGATTACATCAACAAGGATTTCATCAGGGGCGTCAAAACCAAATGGGGCGGGGTTACCAATATTAAGCTTCAGTATTTTATGCCCTTCTTCTTCCATGCGCTTAGCATGTTTGAGTACAGGTCCCCTGATTTCGTAGCATACGCTGTTGAGTTTTGACGACATCCCGATATTTTGCATTGCCGATTTCCTGAAATTAATTTAAATACTTTATTAAAGTACCGCAAAATGGGGTTTGATAGAATAAAAATCTGATGAATGTCGCATTTCAGTGTCACGTTTGGTCTTTTTGTTGTCACTCTTTTCTAAATTTTAATTAATCGCTTTCTTTGTTGTTGTCTAAGATGAATAAAGAGGCTGGATCGCTTAAAATCACAGGAATGTTCAAAAGATATAGTAGATTCTTGATCTAAGTGGGTGCTGCCCATAAAGTATCAAACTAATATAATAATAATTTAGATGTGAACGAGGTCGATTTGTCACATTTCCAGCAAACTATCTCCGCTTTGATTGAGCGAGTACAAAATGCCCAAGCAAGTGAAGTTCGTTGTGTTGAAGTTCTAACGCAAAAACCATCGTTTGCATTTATAGAATGGCTTCATGCTCAACCGCTCTTTCCAAAGTTCTACTGGCAGTCACGTGATACTCGTGAAGAGGTTGTCGCGCTCGGTCAACTGCACACTTTTTCTGATCCTGCTCCCGCGTACGCAATTCTTGGTGAAGACCAACGAATTTGGGGTGGACGTTCATTTGATGGGCATACCGCAAAGAACCGTCGTTGCATGGAATCGTTTTTCTTCCTTCCTCAGGTTGAATTAATCCGCTTTGACGACACTTGGTCGCTAGCGGTTAACTTGTCTCCTGATCGCGTTGCCTCCATTAATGCTTTGAATAAGCTTTCTGTAGAAGCGGCGATATTGGCACCTTTGTCGGCGCACATTGAACAGATTAACCACGTTCCAGAACGAGAACAGTGGGGTAATTTGGTCGATAAAGTGCTGCAGGGCATTAGCGACGAAGAGTACAAGAAAGTGGTTTTAGCGCGTAAAACCACACTGCAGCTTGATGCGCCAATCTGCGCGGCTCAATTACTCAAGGCCAGCTACCTGCAAAACCATCACAGCTTTCACTTTATGTTGGTATTGGATTCTAAACATAGCTTTATTGGATCAACGCCAGAGCGTTTGTATAGCCGATATGGGACAGAGCTTGATACTGAAGCTCTAGCGGGAACCATTGGTCGCGGAGAAAACGCGACAGAAGATATGGAGTTAGCGAACTGGCTTTCTCAAGACAGTAAAAATCTCAATGAGAACCAGTATGTGGTCGACGACATTATTGAGCGCCTCACTCCTCATTCTCAAACGGTCCATGTTGAAAAGGATACGCGTCTTGTGCGCTTGCGTAAGGTGCAGCATCTTAAGCGTAATATCCACGCTCAGCTTAATAATGGCGTTAACGGTGTGCAGTTGCTTGCTGCATTGCAGCCGACTGCTGCGGTGGCGGGTTTACCGCGTAAAGAGGCGATGGATTTCATTCTTGAACACGAACCGTTTGCGCGAGGCTGGTATGCAGGTTCTGTTGGCTATATCAGTCATCAGAGAGCGGAGTTTTGTGTCGCGATTCGAAGTGCGCTAGTTGTAAACGATCAAGTACAGCTGTTTGCTGGCGCAGGGATCGTGCCGGGATCGGTTGCCGAGCATGAATGGCAAGAATTGAACAAGAAGATGTCGACCTTACTCAGCTTGATTTCGGATCACCCGCCGTTGGGTGTGGCGTCATGAATCACGACCAAGCCGTATTAAATAGAGTTTGGAGTCACACATTACTTGAAGAGCTAGCACGCAACGGTGTTGAACATGTTTGTGTCGCACCGGGCTCTCGCTCAACACCATTAACTCTCGAAGCGGAAGCTAATCCCAAGTTAACCTTACACACGCACTTTGATGAGCGTGGTCTTGGGTTCTTAGCTTTAGGTTTAGCTAAAGCCAGTGATAAGCCAGTTGCCGTGATTGTTACCTCTGGTACTGCTGTCGCTAACCTTCTTCCTGCGACGGCTGAATCTGGGCTGACACGAGAGAAGCTGATCTTGCTGACCTCTGATAGACCCATCGACTTGGTCAACTGTGGTGCCAATCAAGCGATTCAGCAACAGGGTATCTTTTCTTCCCATGTTGAAAGTGCTTTAAACTTACCAAGCCCTAGTACACAAGTTTCTCTGAATTGGTTACTGACATCGGTTGATCACGCCCTAGTGAAACAACGCAATGTTGGTGGTGCGATTCATATCAACTGTCCGTTCCCAGAACCTCTATATTCTGCGAATAGCGCGGAAATGTATGCGGAATACACATCCAGTGTCGCTGGGTGGAAATCGGGAGGAGGTTGTTACAGCCAAACGTTTTTACCTAATCAAGTGAACACACAACCTATTGCTCCAGGTGAGTATCTTGGACGTAAGGGTGTGGTTATTCTCGGTTCGCTAGATATTGAACAAGCGACAAAAGCTCAGCAGTTTGCCACTGCATTAGGTTGGCCAGTTTTTTGCGATCCTCAATCAGGTGTCACAAGTGATTGGAAACATTATGATCTGTGGATGCAGAGTGACGTAGCGAAAGAACAACTTAACCAATGTGATTTTATCCTTCAGTTCGGTGAGCGCATTGTTTCTAAGCGCCTTAATCATTGGATAAAGTCGCAAGCATCATCATTCTGCTCATCACAATGTATTGTTGTGTCACCAGATACGCACCGAATCAACCAAGATCATCTGCCTCAAACCCATATCGTTGCTGATATCGAGTCATGGGTGTCAGAGCAGCATTTACCCATCTTGTTAGGCCAGCATGCAGGTTGGGCGGCTCCTTTAATCGAGGTCGCAAATACTGTTCAGCAACTCGCCCTCGCGCAAATATCCAACAATGACCAATTGACGGAACTCAGTGTTGCCGTTGACTTGTCGTCTAGACTTAAAGGTAGAGAGCTATTTGTGGGAAATAGCTTGATGGTAAGGCTGGTGGATATGCTGTCATCAATATCTGCGAATCAAGTTTACAGTAACCGTGGTGCATCGGGCATTGATGGCTTGGTGGCGACGGCTGCGGGCGTGGTGAAATCCAACCAGAATCCTTTGTTGATGTTGATTGGTGATACCTCTTTGTTGTACGACCTCAATTCACTGGCTCTGCTGACTCATAATTTAACGCCGATGGTTATTGTTGTGACCAACAATGACGGTGGTGCGATCTTTGACTTGTTGCCGGTACCAGAGCAGCAAAAACAGTCACTTTATCAAATGCCTCATGGTTTCAGTTTTGAACACGCTGCTGCGCAGTTCCAACTTGGTTATGCGGCGCCAGAAACTTTGAATTGCTATCAAACGATTATCGAACAACATTTCGAACAGGGTCAGGGTACCTTGCTCGTTGAAGTTAAGACGCCTCCCGAACAAGCGTCTACTTTGCTGAAACAATTCAGTTCAATGCTCACCGAGGCATTAGCCTAAGGACTTTACATGCTTTACTCCAATTATTACCCAGCTGTACAAGAACCTTCCGACAAACCTTTGCTTGTTTTTTTACATGGTTTACTCGGAAGCGGGGATGATTGGAGTGCATGTCATCCATTCCTCGAGAATTTTCCTCTCCTTTGCATCGATTTACCCGGACACGGACAAAGTCGCTTTATCGATCCGGTAGGGTTTGATCATTGCTGCAAGAAAATTGTCCAGTGCATCACAGCTCAATTGGCGATAAACGATCTTCCTGCTGATTATCCTATCGTGGTGATTGGCTACTCTATGGGCGGAAGGCTCGCTATGTATGGAGTGACAAGCCCTTGCTTTGAGACGCTCAACCTAGAGAAAGTCATCATTGAAGGTGGCAACTTTGGCTTGGAATGTGATGAAGAAAGAGCACAGAGGTTAGTACATGATACGCAGTGGGCTGTTCGCTTTGCGCAGCAGTCGATTGAAGATGTTTTAGACGATTGGTATCAACAAAGCGTCTTTTCTTCACTAAATCATGAGCAAAGACAAACTTTGGTCATAAAGCGTAGTGGTAACCTTGGAGTATCCGTAGCAAATATGTTGTTATCTACTTCGTTAGCTAAGCAACCGGATTTACGTGCCACATTGAAATCTCATGAGCATTTATTGCATTATGTGTGTGGAGAAAAAGATCGTAAATTCATGGAGCTAGCTGAGAATAGTGGCTTTGAATATAGTCAGGTCGACTACGCTGGTCATAATGTTCATTTTGAGCAACCAGAGTTGTTTTCAAACTTGATAATCCAATGTATCGCCAGTCGTCGCTAATCGACTGAGCGGATCTCTAGTCTCAAGCACTATCAAAAGCAGAGCAACACCGTCACGACTACTTGTTAGTCGTGGTCTCTAATAGAACAATGGGAATCACCATGGCTAAAACAGTAGGCATCACAGAAGAAGAACTTTACGCGGCAGTTAACTGGAGCGATGAAAGCAGTCAATTTGAAGATATTCAGTACCACAAGTCTGACGACGGTATTGCGAAAATCACGATTGCGCGTCCTCAAGTCCACAATGCGTTTCGTCCACAAACCGTAAAAGAGATGATCAATGCACTGGCTGATGCTCGTTATGACGAGAAGGTTGGCGTAATCATTTTGACGGGTCTTGGTGAGAAGGCGTTCTGTTCTGGTGGTGACCAAAGTATTCGTGGTGACTACGGCGGCTACCAAGATGATTCAGGTACACACCACTTGAACGTACTTGATTTCCAACGTCAAATTCGTACTTGTCCAAAACCAGTAATCGCAGCGGTATCGGGTTGGGCAGTCGGTGGTGGTCATGTTCTTCACATGATGGCGGACCTTACTATCGCAGCTGAAAACGCTCAGTTCGGTCAGACGGGTCCTAAAGTCGGTTCATTCGATGGCGGTTGGGGTGCTTCTTACATGGCTCGTATCGTTGGTCAGAAGAAAGCACGTGAAATTTGGTTCTTGTGTCGTTTCTACGATGCTCAAGAAGCATTGGACATGGGCCTGGTAAACACCGTAGTGCCTGTTGCCGACCTAGAAAAAGAGACCGTTCGTTGGTGTCGTGAAGTGCTTCAACATAGCCCAATGGCGCTGCGTTGCTTGAAAGCTGCACTGAACGCAGACTGTGATGGCCAAGCCGGCCTACAAGAGTTGGCGGGTAACGCAACCATGATGTTCTACATGACAGAAGAAGGCCAAGAAGGCCGAAACGCATTTAACGAGAAGCGTCGACCTGATTTCGACAAATTTCCGCGTAACCCATAGTCTTTCTCTTCTTTAAAATGAGTCGCTAATAGCGGCTCGTTTTGTTTTGATGTTCCCCGTTTTTTAGGAAACTTTATGAACTCAGTGAATTCTCAGCGTCACGGTAAACTCTACCGTTATCAATTGCCTATGGATAGTGGCGTGATTCTTCGTGACAATAAGTTGAACGAACGCGTTGGCTATATCATCCAACTAGAGTGTGATGGTAAAACTGGCTTTGGCGAAGTCGCACCTTTGCCAGGTTTTAGCCAAGAAGATGCCGAACAAGCTGGCATTCAGCTTCAACACGAATTAGAGCTTTGGAGCCACAATAACCCTCAAACGCCTTTTGATGAGCTATATCCTTCTGTTGCCTTCGGCTTTTCAATGGCGATGATGGAATTACGAGGCGAACTCAACGCTGAAGGTAACTACCAAGCTGCGCCGTTGTGTACAGGCGACCCAGATGAATTGATCCCTGTGCTGAATGAGATGAAAGGCGAGAAGGTCGCGAAAGTGAAAGTCGGTCTCTACGAAGCGATTCGTGATGGCATGCTTGTCAGCTTATTCCTTGAGTCGATCCCTGATTTAACCTTAAGACTTGATGCTAACCGTGCATGGAAGCCGGAAAAGGCTAAGCAGTTTATCAAGTACATTGCGCCGTCACTGCGTCAACGTATTAGCTTTATTGAAGAGCCTTGCCAAAAACCAGAAGACAGCTTGGCATTTGCCATTGACCATGGCGTAGCGATTGCATGGGATGAAACATTGCAAGAAGCGGTGCGAAGCCCAGAGTTTGATCTTAGCGACCTTACTGGTGTTAAAGCTGTCGTGATCAAGCCAACTCTTATTGGTTCTGTCGAGCGTTGTGTGGCAATCATTGAGCGAGCACAGCAACTTGGCATTAAGCCTGTATTAAGCTCAAGCATAGAGTCGAGCCTTGGCTTAACTCAGATTGCTCGATTAGCACAACAATACTTGCCTAATGAAGTTCCAGGACTTGATACAATTGGCTTGTATCAGCAACAGCTAGAGGTTTCTTGGCCGGGTTGTCAGCTTCCGGTTTCTACTCTTGAACAGCAACAATTGATTTGGTCTTCTTAGGCTGATCGTTCGATTGGCTTAGACCGTTTTCAATCTATAATTTGGTTATCTTATGATGCGCCCACAATCTAATCATCACCCGCTTTGGGTACAGTGGGCGCAGCAAAACCCACATCAAACAGCGTTAGTGACTACTACTCACCACACTTATACTTGGCAGCAAGTGTCTGTGCTAGTGAGTGAGTACCAACAACAGCTATCTCATCAAGGCCTATCTGAAGGTGATGTACTGACGATTGTTGGTAAGAATCAAGCTGAAGTGACCCCTGTTTACCTTGCCGCACTCAATTTGGGTGTGGTTTGTGCGTTTACGATGCCTCAGCCTAGCTTACGCCTGAAGCAAAAGCTCGATTCCTTATATCAAGCAGGTCAACAAAGCTACCTTTGGCTTTTGGACAGTCGCGGGATAGAGCAATCAGAGACTGTCGATTTAAATACTCAGTTGGTGACCTTGTCTTGCTTAAATGAAGTGAAGGTCGATGGTGATGATAATCGGATAACGACATCTCAAGACTCCAACTTCAATCCGCAAAATCTAGCGAGCATCGTATTCACTTCTGGCTCTACCGGAAATCCCAAAGCAGTGGCTCACACGCTTGAGCAGCATTTATGCTCGGCGGTCGGGTTGCTTGAGGTGTTTCGTTATCAACAAGGTGACACTTGGTTACTGAGTTTACCTATGTACCATGTGTCGGGGCTGGCGATAGTTCATCGTTGGTTAGCGGCTGGTGGCTGCATCAAGATAGGCACAGGTCAGCTTGAGGCTGATATAGAAGAGTGCAGTCACGCTTCATTAGTCTCTACTCAGCTACATCGATTACTAAAGAGTAAGCAAGCACTTACTTTAACGCATGTACTTTTGGGTGGTAGCCATATACCTGAGGCTCTTGGGCTTGAAGCTCAACAAATGGGTATCGAAACATGGCTTGGCTACGGCATGACAGAAGCGGCTTCAACAGTGACTGCGAAGCCCGTTGATTCTAGTAATACTGCAGGTTTTGTCCTTAACCATCGCCAGCTGAAAATTGAAGAACAACGTATCTTTATTGGCGGCGATACGCTCGCTTCCGGTTATTACCACCAAGGTAAATTAACGCCATTAGTTGATAAGAACGGCTGGTTCGATAGCAAAGATCTTGGTGAGTGGGTTGGTGAACAAGTGTCGATTATTGGTCGCGCCGACAATCAGTTTATTTCTGGTGGTGAGAACATTCATTGCGAAGAGATTGAGCGAGCACTCAATCAGTTGTCTGAGGTTAATCAGGCGTTTATTGTTCCTATTGAAGACGATGAGTTCGGGTTTCGACCTGTCGCTATTGTGGATTGTGCTGATTTGCCAACCAAAGAGTGGTTTGCTGAGCAATTGAATGGACGTCTTGAGCGGTTCAAATTTCCTGTTGAGTATTATCGAATGCCTAAGCAAGAACAGCAGGGTATTAAGGTCTCACGCGCTGGATTGGCCTCTTGGTTGTCTCAGCATAGGAGTTAAAGGTAAGCGCTTACCTCGACGTTATTTGCGAAGTTGTTAGGTGACTAAGTTGTCAGGCGGTTAGTTAATTTAGCAATTAGATAGTTCAAAACAGAATTTATTATCTTTATAACCATCCATCATAATAAGCCCTATAAATAACGGATTATAGAATAAGGTCTTATTATGAAAATTGCCCTCATCATTGCGGTTTTACTGCAGATAGGCCAAGCGGTCACTTCGTCAGGGTTGACTCGCTCGTTGGCTGAACTCACCGCATTTGTGTTGGTTGTGGTACTTGTTTTAATGAAAAGAGAGAGCAAGAAGAGTGATAAGCCCCTGTTTGATTTGTGATTGTTGCAACAAAGAATATCGTTACCACAAACGATAAAGGCAAAGCCCATTGGAGCTTTGCCTTTTTGTTTTGTTGCTCGCTAATCTGAGTGTCTAGGTAACCGAACAACCAGTTAAAGCGTTTCTTTGCGAACTAAGCAAGAGTTAACCACGCCAAAGAACCCGTCGAAATCATCGTCCACATCGTAATACCAAACATCAATGGCTTCGGCCCTGCTGCTTTTAACTTCTCTACAGAAATACCACAGCCAATTAAGAACAGACACACAACCAACGCGCGTTTGGACACATCAAAGATCCCTTGGTAGACCATCTCAAATTGTGGCAGCAAGTCACTGATAGCAATGGCGGCGCAGTAGAAGAAAATGAAGTAAGGAATCGTAATCTTCTTTTGATCGTTCTTGAAGATCATCGCGCTGACTAAAGCGATTGGGATGATCCAAAGTGCACGAGCGAGCTTCAATGTTGTCGCTGTCGTCAGTGCTTCTTCACCATAAGCCGAAGCTGCACCTACCACAGAAGATGTATCGTGAATCGCAATGGCGGCCCAAGTACCAAATGTTTGTTGGCTTAACTCAAGCGCGTGGCCAATCATCGGGAATAAGAATAGAGCTACCGAGTTCAACACAAATACCGTAGCTAGCGCCAAGCCAATCTGTTCATCGTCCGCTTTAATCGCAGGTGCCACAGCTGCTATCGCGCTACCACCACAAATAGCGGTACCTGAAGAGATTAGGTAACCCGTGGTGCGATCCAATCCCATTCGTTTGGCTAAGAACCAACCAATGACTAACGTACCAATGATGGTCGTGACAATTAAACCAATACCGTCGCCTGTTACCGCCAATGCTTTTTCAAACTGAATGCCAAAGCCTAAGCCGACAATCGAGTAGGCCAGTAACTTCTTTGTGAGTTTGCCTACTTCTAGATGCTCAGGGACTAAACCTAAACTAGCAAGCAGGAAGCCAATAACCAGGGCTGTCGGTGAGCTTACCCAAGGTGTTAAGCAAAACAGTGCAGCAAGATAAAATGGAGCAGACTTTTTTAGGTTCATTGTATTTAGAGTCTTGTTGTATTGTCGCGTTATTGTAATGAGACCACTATACGTTCAATAAAATGATAAGTAAGTCTAAATGAATTGAACAAACGTTAAGGAAAACTTAACGCTTGTTCAGCCGATATGAATAAAGGGCTGGTTAGCTAGCGTAGTGTTCCGCGAAGGTCTGAGACTGACTGTCGAAGAGTTTTGCATGAGGCATCTTTAGCGAGTATTGGCTTGCCAGCTTCTATTTCTAACTTGGTCCAGAAGCGGGTTGGTAACCCTTTGCAAGCACTGCCTTTATAACGACTGAAGTAGCTGCCCCATAGGCCTTTGAGAGCCATTGGAATGACAGACACAGGAGAATGTTTGATAATCAGCTCCATACCACGCATGAACTCTGCGACTTCACCATCAGAGGTTAGCTTTCCTTCTGGAAAAATACACACGATGTGGCCTTCATGCAGAGCGCGTTCTACTTCTTTAAAAGCATTTCGAATAGAGCTACGGTTGGTTGCGGAGATTGGAATAACCCCAGCTCTTTTCAAGAAACGTCGAATAGGCGGCAACTTGGTGTAATCTTCTTCCATCACAAAGCGGATCAAGCGAGGGCAAACGGCGCTCAGCAATAATGCATCCATATAACTCACATGGTTGCAGATGATCAATGCGCCGCCTTTTTCTGGCAGGTGATGTAAATTTTTATGTTTAACTCGGTACATGGTGTGAGTGACCACCCACGTAAAGAAACGGAAAGCGTAAATAGGCACCTGATAAAACAGATACAGCATAACCAAAGTGTTTCCTATCGCGAGCAGTACAAACAGTTGTGGAATTGAAAGCTCCAGAATACTAAGGCAAACAATACCTAAAACAGCGCTCCCGACCATGAATAGCGAGTTGTAGATATTGAGCCCGGCGATTACTTGAGCTCGCTCATTTGGCTTTGCCCGTAGCTGCATTAGAGAGTAAAGCGGAACAATAAAAATACCACCAGAGATCCCCAGTAGTAGAAGATAAGCAAACAGCGGCCATAGTTCTGAATACGTCACAAACTGATGGAAAGAGTTAAAGTCAGGCAAAGACTCTGGAATGGATATCGCCATCAACAGGCCGAAGATCGAAATACCCAGGCTGCCCATTGGCACGATGCCGATTTCAATGCGGTGATTAGATAACTTATCGCAAGCCAACGAGCCAATCGCAATGCCTACCGAGAACAATGCCAACAAAAACGCGACAGCGCTTTCAGTACCGTTTAGGTAAACCTTGGTGAAGTTGGGAAACTGAGTGAGGTAAGCTGCACCGAGGAACCAGAACCAGCTGATCGACATCAGTGCTTGAAAGGTTGGGCGGTCTTTTTTTGCAATAGCGAGTGTTGCGCGGGTTAGCTTTACTGGCTGCCACTTTACTTTCAGATCTGGTGCGTTACTTGGCGCTTCTGGGATAAAGCAACTTGATACATAGCCGAGTACGGCGAAAGAAACAATACACACAGCAGCAATGAGTTTTGCGCTTTCTTCTGACGCAATAATACCAGCACCTAGAGTACCGATTAGGATGGCTAAGAATGTGCCTGTTTCAACCAAAGCATTTCCGGACACAAGCTCTTTGGTTTCTAACTGTTGCGGAAGTAGGGCGTACTTAACGGGGCCAAAGAAGGCACTTTGTGTCCCCATCAAAAACAAAAGCAGTAGTAATATTTCGTAGCTTTCGTAGATAAATCCGACCGCACCCAGTGACATTATCACCACTTCAAGAAGCTTAACTTTACGGATAAACCATGATTTTTCGTATTTGTCTGCCAGCACACCAGCCAAAGCAGAAAACAGGAAGAAGGGCAGAATAAAAAGGCCAGCGGCCAAATTAATAAATAAATTGCTGGAAATAGGTAGCGTGTCTACGCTTGCGAAAGCAACAAACAGTAACAGAACATTTTTGAATATGTTGTCATTAAAGGCTCCCAGAAATTGGGTAATAAAATAGGGTAGGAACCTTTTTTGCGTTAACAGCGAAGATTGGCTGCTGTTGTTCATTGTCTTTCCTTGGATGATTACCAGTTGGTTAAGTAGTTTGAGACTAGGTTATTGATCAACTCTTTACCATCGATAGGCTCAGAGGCGAAAAATTTATCATCAACGCTAAGTAGAGTAATTCCATGTACTCCAGACCATAATACACGGCTGGCTTTAACGACTTCGCTTTCAGTATGTTCAGGAGCAATCGCGATTAATAGTTGCTCTAGCATACCTGTCATTCTATCGATACGGTTCGATTGCCATTCAGGAAGGTTTTCACCGTTCATGTTGTGCTCAAAGATAAGCTGCCAACGGTGAGGGTGTTTTTGTGCAAAATCGTGGTAGCAGTAGGCAAGGTTGAATAGAGCTTGCTGAGGATTGCTCGATTGTTCAACTGCTACAGCAGATTCTGACGCCAGTTCATCTAATGTTTGAGCAACAACATGCAATAGCAATAGGTTGTAGTTGCCAAATACATTCACCAAGGTACTTGGAACATAACCAATCATATTGGCGATTTTACGCAGACTTAGCTCGTGATAAGAGTGCTCTTCTAAGAAGTCGGTCACCGTTTTTAAGGTTAATTGCACTAATTGTTCGCGAGTATGATCGTTTCGTCTTGCCATGGGTACTTTCTATTAAATGAACATCGTTCAATATTTTAATGCTGCCCCAGAGTGCCGTCAATCCCTTCGCTAGTTTAGTAATCAATTAATAGCCGCAATATTATGATACATGTGTAAACGCCGTGAATATTTCATTGTTCTTTGTTAACGAGTATGATTAAGGTGTCGAAAGATAAAAAACCTATAAAGGATAATAATGAAACGATTTTTCTCACTAGTCGCGATCCTGTTGGTAACAGTCGCGGTGACGCCAATCGCGGAAGCGAAAAAGTTTGGTGGTGGTAAGTCATTTGGCAAAAGCTTTAAAACGGCTCCAGCACCAAAACAACAAAACACGAATTCGATCCGTCAAGATCAAACGGGTAAGAACACAGCAGCTAACTCTAGCAAGAAAGGCCTTATGGGCGGTCTGCTAGGTGGTTTACTTGCTGGTGGTCTTTTAGCTGCATTCTTTGGTGGCGCATTTGAAGGTATCCAGTTCATGGATATTCTGATTATGGGTCTGATTGCTTTCCTAGCGTTTAAATTCCTACGCGGAATGTTGGGTGCGAAGCAGGGCTCAATGAATCAGCAGAATGCACGTGGTCAACAGCCAGCATTCGGCGGCATGGGTCAGAACAAGTTTGAACAACCTAAGCAACAGCCAAATGTTCATAACTTCGAGCAAGCACAACCTCAATCACAAGGCGCTGCTGGTGGTTTCGGTTTTGGTGCACAAAGCGATGTTCCACATAACTACCCACCGGGCTTTGATCAAGCGGCATTCATCAACGGTTCTCGTGAGCACTACCGTACACTGCAAGGTGCATGGAATCACAACGAGCTAAATACGATTGAAGAATACGTATCTCCAAGCCTATTTGAAGACCTAAAAGCTGAGCGTAATAAGCTAGACGGTGATCAGCACACAGACGTAATGTACGTTGATGCTGAAATCGTTCGTGCAGACCACGATGTTAGCAAAGCACAGCTAAGCCTTCAGTTCAGCGGTCGTTACCGTGATACAGCGGATGGTGTTGAAGAAGATATCACTGATATCTGGCACCTAGAGCGTGACCTAACAACTGACAATGCACCTTGGTTAATTGTTGGTATTCAAGGCTAATTCCAATATTTAACTCAACATCAATAGGATGTAGTTATTCGGAATGACACCAAATAATTGAAAGCCCCTGCTGAGAAATCAGCAGGGGCTTTTCTGTTTGCTAATGATATGCATCTGTAAGTTGCTGCTGGGAAATTGGCTTTGAGCTTTTTTTGGGGAGGGGGAGAGTTTTAGGTTCACGGAGCAATACCAATATGACGAAACATGTGGAACAGACAAGTAACATGAGTAGAGGAAGAGTGTCATCACGACAAATATTAAGAGGTGTATCTTATTCAAAGATTGGATTAGCCTAACTAACTAACTAACTAACTAACTAACTAACTAACTAATTTTATTCGGATTTTATGAATAATGACAAAGTTCTTTGAACCCGTATTGGAGCCTGAGATTAGTTTGCAGCAGAAACAGATAATTGCATGAATGCGAAGTATATGTATCGACCAATTGTTTAGGCAGCGCTGCTTATCTGGTTTGTGATCGTCATGCTGAAGTATGGGATCACTGATGTTTGAATGGGCTAGTTCGCTTAGTCTTTTTTGCTGTAGTGTGGGTTGGCGTTTAGTTCGTTAGGGCCGTGTTTAGAAAGATAGGTTCAGCAAGATACGTTTAGAAAGATATAAAGCTCGGAAACGAAAAAAGCCAACTCAATGAGTTGGCTTTTCGATTATCCAATTAAGGAGAATATGGTGGAGGGAGACGGATTCGAACCATCGAAGGCAGTGCCGGCAGATTTACAGTCTGCTCCCTTTGGCCACTCGGGAACCCCTCCAGGGTGTGTCTTACTCTTCACAAAGTAAGCCTAAATTGATGTTTTCCCATAAGCCCATCAACTAGGTTGTTCTCTTAACTCTCAAAAGAGGTAAGAAGAATATGGTGGAGGGAGACG
>NZ_CAWNBB010000031.1:0-16792 GCF_963872585.1 Vibrio sp. 10N.222.47.A9
TGAATTACGCAACAAAGCCTTTCCCTATGGATAATGGTGACAAAGTGATCTTCCGCCCGGCTATCTCTTATGTACAGAACGATTTCCATATGGATTCACCAACAAGATCGCAGCATATGGATCAGTCTGGCGTTACGGACATCTCATTTGATTTAGCTTATGCGCCTAAAATGGAGGGCGGTACTATTGTCGCTTTCGGTCTTTTTGCTTCTTTGCCAACAGGTAGTAATGACTTAACGGCTGATCAATTTGCTATCGGGCCTGAATTTATGTTCGGGAAGGCGAGTAGTGAGCGAGTTGTTGGTATGTTCCCAAACCACTTGTATGGTGTTTCTGGAGACGGAGCCGACCATTCTGATACTCGAATCAACAAGACATCGACACAAGTCTTTTGGGTGGAGATATTAGGCGGAGGTTGGACGGTAGGCTCTGCGCCGACATTCTCGTATGACTGGAATAAGGATCAGGCGGAAATTCCGTTGAATATAAGCGTAAGCAAGACTACTGTGTTGAACGGACGTCCTTGGAAGTTTGGCATTGAAGCGAACTATTACCTTGAGAAAGACGAAGAAACGCGTCCAGATTTTATGTTGAGCTTTAATATCAGCCCAGTTGTGGAAAATAAACTGGCGTCTTTGTTCGATTAAGCCGTTATTTGAAATACAGTTTTAGAAACGTAAAAGGCTGAACGATCATCGTTCAGCCTTTTGTGTTATTGGATTGAAGCGATTCTACTAACCCGCAGCAGCCTGCATGATGAGACCACAGATGTAAGCGCCGTATGTACCGAGAGCGTAACCCAATACTGCCATTAGGATACCGACTGGAGCCAATGCTGGGTGGAATGCAGCTGCTACGATAGGAGCCGATGCTGCGCCGCCAACGTTAGCTTGGCTACCGACAGCCATAAAGAACAATGGTGCACGGATAAGCTTCGCCATCACAATCATTAGAATGGCGTGGATAGTAAGCCATGTGATACCAATGAAGAAGTAGCCTGGGTTGTCTAAGATAGCCGTCACATCCATTTGCATACCGATAGTTGCAACTAGGATGTAGATGAATGCTGAACCTACTTTTGATGCGCCACTGTGCTCAAGGCTACGCGTTGATTTGAAGCATGAAGCGATGAGCGCGAACGTCGTTACCATTACGATTAACCAGAAGAAACCAGATGTTAGGCTGTATTTCGCAAGTTCTGGAGCGTTGGTTGAGATCCACGGTGCAATCATGTCACTGAAAAAGTGAGCTAGGCCGGTAAGACCGAACGCAATCCCCGTGATCTTCATGAGATCGGTTGTGGTTGTTGGGCGAGCGTTGTCTTCTTGGTATTTAGAAACGGTCTCTTTTAGCTCTTCAATAGATGAAGTATCCGCTTTTAACCATGCATCAATCTTCTTCTGACGACCTGCCATGATAAGTAACACGGCCATCCAAATGTTTGCACAGATAACATCAACCGTAATCATTGCAGAGAAGAGTTGGTCATCAACCTCGAACACTTCTTTCATTGCTGCTTGGTTTGCACCGCCGCCAATCCAAGAACCAGCAACGGTTGTGAGGCCGCGCCATACGTCGCCAGATACAAGGTCAGGGTTAATTTGGTCGATGATCAAGATAGCCAGCGGGCCACCGATGATAATGCCGACAGTACCGGTTAGGAACATGATGACGGCTTTTGAACCAAGGCCAAAGATTTTACGTAGGTCTGCTGAGATGATCAGTAGAACGAGTGCGCTTGGTAATAGGTAGCGACTTGCAACGAAGTATAACTTAGAGTTTGATGCGTCGATGATGCCTAAACTGTTCAGTAGAGAAGGAACAAAGTAACAGAGCAATAGACCCGGAACGAACGAGTAGAATTTTTTCAGTGCGCTATTTTGGCTACTTTCCGTGATAAAAACACCGCCAAGAATAACAGCTAACATGCCCATTATTACAGCATCATTAGTAATCATTATTATATCTCCTTTAAGGTGAGCGCAAAGGTCTCACTTTTTGAATTGCAGGACTATACCGATAACCTCTATTCGTTACAAATTGTAACGATAGACATGTTTTGAAATGTTTATGTTAATTTTAACGGGTTGAATTTGTGAATGCAGTGCGCTACTTATTTGCATGGTGAATGGTTGGGTTGGGGCTTGTGCGGCGTATTTAGATATATGCAATGTAACTCAAGCCTTAGAGGGTGGTCGCTATGAATTGGGGCGATGATTGAATGACTTAAATGAGTGCATATATAGCCATGCTTACGGTGTGGTTTATGCGAGGTTGGAATGTTTCAATAATGTAAAAAGTGAATTCACTTTTGCCATGTGGTCAGAAATTAAAAATTTTAGCTAGATCACATAAATCTCTCGGATTACGAGTTTCAGCACCTGATACTTATGCTCATTTGACGTTTTGTAGGGGTTCAATGAAAGAAAAAGCGGCCTAAATAGCCGCTTTTGATGGTTGCCTAGTATGGTTATCTAGCGCCGTTATTTAGAGTTCTGCTTAGGACTCTTCTTCCTCAAAGCCATCTGCATAGCCTTTCGGTGGCGGTGTCCAACCTCGTTCAGATCGAGAGTGCTTGTCTGAACGGTCTTTTTTCATATCTTCTTTCATTGCTTCTTCAAGGTGAATGAAGATTTGTCGGTAGTTGTTGTCGTAGCGCGGGTTCTCTTCTGCCTTAGACCAAGCTTGGTACAGCTTTTCAGATTTACGGCTTTCAACACGTTGATACGTCGATTTTTGTTGTTCAACAAAGAATGGGTGATGACCCAAAGAACGCAAGGCTTCTGCACCCATTTCAAGAGCAGAATGGTAGGTCTCTGATTCCACAAAGTCTGCACCCGCTTCTCTTAAGCGGTAGCTATGACCACGGTCGAATGCACGCGCTAAGACTTTCACTTTAGGGTAGTTGTGTTTAACGTATTTGACCAATTCAACACTTGAGTCTTGGTTGTCGATAGCCACAACCAACATTGCGGCTTCTTCGATACCAGCGGTATGCAATAAGTCATGACGAGTCGCATCACCAAAGTAAGATTTGATGTTGATTGAACGTAGCAAGTCTACTTGATTAGCTTGATGATCTAAAACCACAGTATTGACGTCATTCGATACCAATAAGCGGTTAACAATCTGACCGAATCGGCCAATACCAGCAATGATCACCGTACCTTTCTCTTCGATGGTATCTTCTTCGCGATCGTTAGACTTTTGCTCGTAACGAGGAAGTATCACTTTATCAAATAGAATGAATAACCCTGGCGTTAGGAACATTGAAAGTGCAACAACCAGCGACAGTGTTTGAACAATATCGGCTGGCAGTACATGGTTTTGGGATGAGAAGCTCAGTAGGACAAAACCGAATTCACCGGCTTGCGCCAAGCTCAATGTAAACAGCCAACGGTCACTGTTTTTGATTTTGAAGATTAACGCCAACGTAAATAGCACCAAGGCTTTGAGTAGCATAACGCCAAGGGTGAGGCCAATGATCAAACCAAAGTCGTTGAATAGAACATCAAAGTTGATGCCTGCACCTACGGTAATAAAGAACAAGCCAAGTAGTAGCCCTTTAAACGGGTCGATATTAGACTCAAGTTCGTGGCGGAATTCACTGTTGGCTAATACCACACCCGCAAGGAAGGTACCCAAAGCCGGTGATAGGCCGACTAGGCTCATTAGTGCAGCAATACCAATCACCAACATCAATGCGGTTGCAGTGAAGATTTCACGCAGGCCTGAGCTTGCAACAAAGCGGAACAGTGGACGACTCAAGAAGTGCCCGCCGACAACAACAATCGCAATAGATGCCGTGATTACAAGGCCATAAGCCCAACCGGGTAGGCCCGCAACGAGACTTAACTCTTCATGGTGATCAGAAGCTGAAGCGACCGCGCTTTGTGCAGCTTCAATTAATTCTGGCAACGCTAATAGAGGAATGAACGCCAACATAGGGATGACGGCAATATCTTGGAAAAGCAGCACAGAGAAAGCGTTCTTGCCCCCTTCAGTTTTGGACAACCCTTTTTCATTGAATGTTTGTAGAACAATCGCGGTTGATGACAGTGCGAAGATCAAACCGATGGTGAGTGCTATCGTCCAAGGCTGCCCGAAGAATAGGGCAATACCCATAACAATCGCGGTAGTGCCGCCAACTTGCAGGCCACCCAGTCCCATAAGACGGTTTCTCATTGCCCAAAGCATCTTAGGCTCAAGTTCAAGCCCGACTAAGAACAGCATCATAACCACGCCGAATTCGGCAAAGTGTTGAATGGTTGTCGTCTCTTCGCCAACTAAACCAATAATTGGGCCAATCACAACACCGGCAATCAGGTAACCAAGCACAGAGCCGAGGCCAAGTCTCTTAGCGATAGGGACCGCGATGACTGCCGCGAGCAAATAGATAAATGCTTGTAGAAAATATCCTGTCATGATTTAACCTCTGCTCATCAGTTCATCAACGTAATGGTTTAGCTTTTCAGCCTTGCTTGCCTTTTTAAGGTCGACTTCGCCCGCAACAAAAGCCTCTAAAAGTGTTTTATAGCTGTTTACGTGATCTTGAATTCGGCCTTCTTCCAACGCAGTACGTGAACCAAATAAAGCCAATGGGGCCAAGTAGTTCATGCCGCACAAAGATGCTGTTTGTTCGATTGGGTGAAGCAGTTCACGTATGGTGAAGTGGTTATAACCGTCTGTCTGATAAGCATCTTTCTTGCCACCAGCGGTGATACTGCATAACAAGCTTTTACCTTGCAGTTCATTACCGTCGGTGCCATAAGCAAAGCCATATTCGAGAACAAGGTCTTGCCATTCTTTAAGAATCGCGGGGGTTGAGTACCAATATAGTGGGAATTGAAAAATGATGATGTCATGGTCCAACAGGCGTTTCTGTTCACGATCGATGTTGATCTTGAAGGTTGGGTACTCAGCATAGAGGTCGACACAGGTAACCCCGTTAATGCGTTTGGCTTGTTCAAATAAGGGTTTGTTAGCTTCAGAGCGATGCTGAGAAGGGTGGGCGAATAGCACCAAGACTCGATTTTTCGACATATAGCCCTCTTTGTCCATTAACGAATAATATTTATTGGAATTATAGATATACAATAATAGAAGAATGGTTGAACAACAACGAATTAGCCCATACTTATCTATTTAGATGCGTGTGTTTTTAGGTACTTAATTATATAAAACATCCGTCAATTTGAGTATTTCCGGCACAAGCCGCCGATGACTGAGTAAAACTAATTATTCACGAATAGTAAAAGCGAATATGGGCATTTTATGTCACCGTTGGCGTGTAACGTAAATAATCCAATAACCCTACATAGAACAACAATGAATAAAGGAAAAACTATGAGCATGGACTTGCGTCAACAATGTGATTTGTTGCTTTCCGGTCACCTAGAACCGACTCCAGCACAAACATTCGCTCAGATGGCTGAATGGTGTGAGACACACAATGTGAGCCATGATAGCTATGGCGATGGTGAGTTTATCGAGAGCTTCGAAAACAAAGTCGCGGAACTGCTAGGTTATGAAGCGGCTGTATTTGTGATTACTGGCACCATGAATCAACCAACAGCATTAGAAATTGCGTGCCAAGAGAAAAGAAACCCAGTAGTGGCGATGCATGAATCGAGTCATATTATGCGTCATGAACGCCAAGGGTATCAGCTCCAAAACCGCTTCAACGTACTTCCCGTTGGTAACGTATTTCGCACTTGGAATGTTGATGACTTAAAGGCGTGGCCTGATGAGATTGCAGCCGCTCTATATGAATTACCCATGCGTGAAATCGGCGGCCAATTACCTGAATGGGATGAGCTTGAAGCGATCAAGCAGTACTGCAAAGAACAATCAATTCACCTTCATATGGACGGTGCGCGTTTGTGGGAATGCGGCGCGTATTACCAAAAACCATACAGCGAAATTGCTAAGGGTTTTGATAGTGCCTATGTTTCGCTTTATAAGGGGCTGAACGGCCTCGGTGGTTCACTGTTACTGGGTGATAAAGCCTTTGTGGCGAAAGCATCTGCGTGGATGAAGCGTCAGGGCGGTAATGTTTATCACCGAACGCCTTATGTGGTTTCAGCTGCAATGCAGTTTGATGAGCGATTAGAGTTGATGCCATCACTGTTTGAGCGAACAAAACAGATCTACCAAATCTTATTAGACTATCCTCAGTTCACTGTTAATCCGCAGCAACCGCAGGTCAACATGCTTCACCTATATTTACCTGTGAGCTATGAAGACGGCATTATAGTGAGAGATAACATAGCGAAGAAACACAAGATTTGGATAGGAAACCCAGCGATCAGTGAGTTGCCAAACCAATGTAAGATTGAATGGTATGTAGGGGATAACTTACTAAATTTGCCTGATCATGAGCTGATAGACATTCTAGATTTGATTAACGAAGAGCTGATTTGATCACGGAAGAGTTGAGTTGATTACAGAAGAGCTGACTGAAGAATAACTGATCTAATTGGAACTGAAATGGATACAGGAAAGGGTTCTTATATCCATTTATATAGCTAGGATGTCCGGCTCTGTTACATATACTGGTTGATGTACACGTCGACTAAGAACATGAACACTGGGACTGTGCTGAGAAGTCCGAAGAAGACGATTGGCACCCAGTTTTTCATTTTCTTTTTAGGTTGCTCAGTGTTGTTCATAAATTCGGCCTTCAATTAGTTGTTGTAGCTATTGTAGCTGTTTAGCTTTGTGGTACTAAAAATCTAAGAGCATGGTATCAAATAAAATCGATGAGCCCCATGCGGATTTGACGTTTCGTGGCGTGTATCAATCACATAAAATGTAAGTGATTCATAAACGGTTCATAAAGGTTCAACAATAATGAACCTATTAGAACAAGTATTGCCTTACTCGGCATATGAAATAAACAGTATTACAAGATTTGGAGAATACAGAATGAAAACAATAGGAAACATCATTTGGTTTCTGTTCGGTGGCGTATTTATGGGACTAGCTTGGTGGTTCTTCGGACTGCTCGCATTCCTTACCATCGTTGGTATTCCATGGGGTAGAGCGTGTTTTGTTATGGGTAACTTCTCATTCTTCCCATTTGGTCAGGAAGCGATTTCGCGTGACGAGCTGACCAATGAAATGGACATTGGTACGAGCCCGCTAGGCGTGATTGGTAACGTGATTTGGTTCTTATTTGCGGGTATCTGGCTAGCAATCGGTCACATCATGTCAGCTGTGGCGTGTTTCATTACCATCATTGGTATTCCGTTCGCGATTCAACATCTTAAGCTCGCGGTTATCTCGCTGGCGCCAATCGGTAAGACAGTTGTCGATAAACGTGAAGCAGAAGCGGCGCGAGTAAGAAATTACAAAGGTTAAGATTATACTCTCAGCCTGATTAAACTGAAAAAGCACATCGTATGATGTGTTTTTTTTGTGCCTCTGTTCTTATCTCTCGATGCTTATATCTCAAACACTAACTAGGCGTTGTTGAGCTAGTATACGTTGTTGAACTCAACATTATAGAGCTACACATTATTGAACAGGACTTCAAGCCGAAGGGTGATGTTGGCTTCTTCGGTATGTTTCTCATAGGGTTCTCGCTCCCATTGATAACGAGGGATGAGTTCGTAGAACAGCCACTCTTTCCATACGTTTTGTCGGTAGGTAACCGAAACCTGAGCGTATTCGTAATGATTATGAGGCTCATCCGTTGCATTAATTGTAGCGCTATATTGAAGTGCTTGGTCTTGGGCAAGGTAGTGATACAAGGTTAATCCCGTACCATAGTTCCAACCTTTGAGATCGTCGTTGTACCCTGCAAAGCTTGACCATCGAGCCAAGAAATCATCACTTAAAGAAAGATCAAAATCGACGTCAGTGATCTCGCCAGTTTCTTGTTTTTCTTGATATACCCGCTGGGTAAGTCTGAATACCACATCGGTTGTGAGAGGGTAGGTAAAACGATAGCGAGCTTCAATACGCGGTCGTAATGTCGCCTTAATATTGAAGCTGCTATAACCTTTGGCATAAGCGTCGTAACGCAGGCCTAACGCACTGTCCAATTCATCTGAATCATTCGGAAAAAAATCCAAGAACTCTTCATCGCTGACAGATTCGTAGATCAACTTTAGGCGTTTACTCACAAAGGGAAGATGCAGACGCGCCTTGAGTTTTGTTGAGTAGTCGACCTCGCCACCTTCCGAGTAAATAAAATCGTTATACCAACGGACGGACGTGCCAGCTCTGGCATCTTCGGTAATGCGGTCATCAACAAAAAAACTGTCAAACCACAGAGCGGGTTGGCAAAATTTACTGTTCAGGAAATGGTAAGCTTTTTCGACAGGGGCGTCTTCTAACGGCTGACTGTGGCACTCATTTTGCTCCTCTGCTTGAGCGGAGTAAGCAAGAAGTGATGCTAATAATGAGGTGCTAGCTATCTTACGACTCAATGGAACCTGTTTGTCATTCTATATATCAATAGTTTAACTATAACTAAGCGATTGCAACAATGCGACTTTTTCGTGATGAGTGATTAGTGATTAGTGATTAGCGGCTAGTGGAGAAGGAAAAGATTTGAAAGGCATCGGACAGAAAAAAGAAAACGGGCTCAGAGGTGAGCCCGTTTGTGTTAGCTATAAGAAGTGACTTGTATCTAGATTACATTGCCGCTTCGAAGATTGCTGAGATCTCTTCGTGTGTCGCTTGTTTAGGGTTAGTGAAACCACAAGCATCTTTCAGTGCATTGTCAGACAGCGTTGGGATGTCTTCTAGTTTCGCACCAAGTTGCGCGATACCAGTTGGAATGTTCACGTCGTTTGCAAGTTGAACAATCGCGTTGATTGCTGCTTCTGCGCCTTGCTCTGCTGTCATACCTTCAACATTTACACCCATTGCTTTTGCCACATCACGTAGACGCTCAGGGCAAACTTGTGCGTTGTAGCGTTGAACGTGTGGAAGCAAGATAGCGTTACATACACCGTGAGGAAGGTCGTAGAAACCACCCAGTTGGTGCGCCATTGCGTGAACGTAACCTAGTGAAGCGTTGTTGAAAGCCATACCCGCCATGAACTGCGCGTAAGCCATTTGCTCACGAGCTTCAATGTCTTCGCCGTGCGCTACCGCTGTTCTTAGGTGTGCTTGCACAAGCTCGATTGCTTTAATTGCTACAGCGTCTGTAATTGGCGTTGCTGCGATAGAAACATAAGCTTCGATTGCGTGCGTTAACGCATCCATGCCTGTTGCAGCAGTTAGTGATGCAGGTTTAGCAAGCATCAACTCAGGATCGTTTACTGAGATTAGTGGTGTTGTGTGCTTATCCACAATAGCCATCTTGATGTGGCGAGCTTCATCAGTAATGATGCAGAAGCGCGTCATTTCAGATGCAGTACCAGCCGTGGTGTTAATAGCAATCAGTGGCATCATTGGCTTTTCAGACTGGTCTACGCCTTCGTAATCAGCAATTTTTCCGCCGTTAGAAGCAACCAGAGCGATACCTTTTGCACAGTCATGTGGAGAACCGCCACCTAGAGAAACAACAAAATCACAATTGTTGTCAGTCAGCAATTCAAGGCCATCGTTCACGTTAGTGATGGTTGGGTTTGGTTGAGTACCGTCGAATATAACTGCGTCTACGCCACGCTGGCTAAGAAGATCTTGTACCTGCTTAACTACGCCAATTTGATTCAGGATCTTATCAGTTACGATCAGACCTTTTTTGAATCCTTGAGACTGAATGCTATCAGCAGCATCTTTCAAACAGCCAGTACCCATGAAGTTGATTGTAGGGATGTAAAATGCAGTAGACATTGGAAAACTCCGTTAATTATGATTTTTAATTTCCTACATGTTGTCGGCATTCAAGTGGTCGACCATTGATCTGGAACAACTTTGATTCCGAACTACCACTTTGTGGCTAGTCGTTGTGATAGGGCTCATATAGCAATCGTTTTCATGGATTTTGGCTGTGTTCTTTGTCAGTAATGGATAGTGATAAATTGATTCAACTAAGGGCAGAATGGTGCTCTATAACAATGAAAAGTAAGCTTTTTCATTGAAAGCTGCTCTAGTTAGGCTTGTGTCGACTTTTTATCTGAGTCATCACTGCATTCAATTTGAGGTTCTTGTGACTCTTCAGAATCAAGCGTGTCTTCTGGCTCCTCGTCATAGTATTTGACAAGAAAAGGGGTGAGCATGACAGACGACGGTAAAAAGTGCTTCATAGTACCTCCCGGTACCTAAGTGTATTTCTTGTATGGTATTGGTTTAATATGTGGCAAAATTTGCGATACATCATGACTTGTGGCTTGTTTTCTATAAATTATTAGATTTATATACAGGCTCACAAAATTGAGGGTAAAGTGATACTCCGCCCTTTGAGGCAACGATAAAAACAACGACAAAAACAGTGCATGCACTGCTCAACAGCGCGAATAATAGGAAATAAAATGAAGTACGATTGGATATTCTTTGATGCAGATGAAACCTTGTTCCATTTTGATGCTTATCAAGGAATGAAGCTGATGTTTTCTCGCTTTGGTGTGGATTTCAGCGAGCAAGATTATTCGGCTTATCAAAAGGTTAACTTACCACTTTGGGTCGATTACCAAGATGGTCGCATTACCGCAGACCAACTGAAACATACGCGCTTCGAAAGTTGGGCTGAAAAGCTTGAAACAACAACCGCTGCTTTAAACAGTGCATTTTTAACGGCGATGGCAGATATCTGTTCTTTGTTACCGGGTGCACAAGAGTTGATGGAGTCTTTAAAAGGCAAAGTGAACATGGGCATCATTACTAACGGTTTTACAGAGCTTCAGTCTATCCGTTTAGAGCGCACAGGAATGACGGATTACTTTGATCACGTGATTATTTCTGAAGAGGTTGGGGTAGCCAAACCGGATGCCGAGATTTTTGAATATGCGCATAAGCTGGTTGGATTGCCATCGAAACAAAGAATATTGATGGTCGGGGATAACCCACATTCAGATATTCTAGGCGGACTCGATTTTGGCATTGAAACTTGCTGGTTAAACAGTCAAGAAAAGGCAACACCAGCCGGCATCAACCCTCACTATCAAGTGAAGTCTCTAGCTGACTTGCAAGCTCTGCTGTTGGCTTAGTTAATAGTTAACAACTGACTGCTACTAGCGAATACGCAATCACAATCACAATCGGTTGATTTCGCTAATTGACCAATGCTTTGCAAATTGATTGATGGTTCGTAAGTTGATTGATGCTTCGTTAATTGATTAGTGCTTTGTAAATTGATAGCTGCTTTGTAAATAAAGCATTGATGGCCGAGTACGAAAATGTACTCGGCCAATTATTTTGAACTTGGTTTAACCATAGAGTGACCATCAAAAATAGATAAAGGAAAAGGCGTGCTGAAATCTCATCGTTATAGCTGCTACGGTATTATCGCCATTTTACTATGGAGCTGTTTGATTGCTCTGTCTCGTAGTGTCTCAGAACAGCTAGGTCCAATTGGTGGTGCTGCCAGCCTTTACACGGTGAGTGCACTGTTGTTGGTCTGTGTTATGGGTTTACCAAAGTTGTCACGTTTCTCTAAATCTTACCTACTGATTGGCGGTGCCTTGTTCGTTTGTTATGAGATTTTCCTGGCTCTGGCTTTGGGAATGGCGAACAGCCGACATCAAGCGATAGAGATGGCCGTAATTAACTATCTATGGCCGGCACTGACGGTGTTGTTTGCGGTGTTGCTGAGCGACAAGAAGATTAACTGGTTAGTTTACCCAAGTATCTTTTTGGCATTCTTCGGTGTGGCTTGGAGCATCAGTGGTGATCAAGGTCTATCTGTTGATCAAATTGCTGCCAACATTGCGACTAATCCTAAGACCTATTCTATGGCGTTTTTTGGTGCGATTATTTGGGCTGTTTACTGCAACTACACACAGCGCGTTGCTAAAGGGCAGAATGCGATTGTGCTTTTCTTTATCGCTACGGCGATCACTCTGTGGATCAAATACGCATTGAGTGATGAAACAGGCATGGTGATGACAACGAGTACAGCGATTGATTTAGCGTTAGCTGGCGCTTGTATGGGCGCAGGCTATGCGCTTTGGAATACGGCAATTCTGGGTGGCAATATGGTATTTCTTGCGACCATGTCGTATTTTACGCCAATCTTCGCAACCGTACTCTCTTCGTTGATTTTAGGCTTGTCGTTGACCATGACATTTTGGCAGGGCGTTTGTATGGTAACCGTTGGTTCACTCGCTTGCTGGTGGGTAACAAGAGAAAAGCCGACGGCAAAGGCGTCGGCTTCTAAAAAGGCTCAATCTCACTCTTAATCTGAGTTTATGTTTTCGGGTGAGGTGTGTCCTCGTTTACTGTGGAAAACTTAACTCGCGACATTGAGATTCAATTGAAGCTCATAAGGCATCTTAGATAGGCGTCGCTTAAGCTGGCGGCGCGTTCGTTCAATATCATCGACCGCAATGGCTTGTTGGTCGTTGGTATGAATATCAACGTTAATTCTTAGTTCTGGGCCAACCTTAGTCACCCCCATCAGCTCCAAATCTTGATCCGCTTCTTTGTCTACCGCGACAACGTTCTTATCTACCGCGTCACAAATATCCTTGTTTGCCGACATCATCAGCAGTTCGCGCATGGCTTCACGTAACATGTCGAAAGGTACTTTGATGAAGTAGAAAGACATTAGCAACATCATCATTGGGTCGGCATACACCGCGTATTCTGCAAGTGGAGAAAAGGTAATTAACCAAGCTGCTACGAAACCAGCCGTTACTGCCACACTCAGGAGCGTATCCATCTGCCACTGCTTAGACTCTGCCTGAATCAGACCTGAAGAAATACGCTTGCTCTTGTTAGCGATGTACCACCAAGCGTAACCACAACCCAACACGTTGAAAATACCAAACAGAGTCGCGATAGAAGCATCAACTTCACGACCACCCGTCATTAACGCACCAATCGCAGAGTAAAGTGAATAGCTAACCACTAGCAGAATCACAATGGCTTTAATCGCAATCACAATTGGTTCAATGATGGCTCGACCAAACGGGAACTCCCTATCTGATGGGCGATTAATGTATTTCGATGCAGCTAGTGACAATAAAGTTAGCAGTAAGCTGATAAGAGAATAGACACCGTCAAATACTATGACCAGAGAGCCAACGAGAAGACCCAACACCAATCCGCCAACTGCGAAGCCTGATGCTAAAAGGGCTGAGAACAATAGTACTCGATTTTCGTTTTGGCTTTTCCTGTCACACATAAAATTTTCCAGATGTTTTTGATAACTTCATTGTTCTAATATTGAGCTAACTTTACAAACTTTATCTGATGATGTTTATATGTCAGTAACTCGTTTTATATTCAAGCTGTTATTATTCAATCACTTATTGGTAACTTGCGGTGTCAGTAAAATTGACGTTGAGTGTTTCTTGGAGATGGCGTGCAACTGAAATAGGATCGTTTATGATTAATAAAACACATTAGTCGCTAGGGTCTCATTGATTTCCTAGACTCTACTGAGACTGAGACTGAGACTGCACGGATTGGAATGGACAAGGAATGGATCAATATGAAGTTTGACGATATCAGTGATAACGAATTGTGGGTGATTGCTAACCCGATCATGGATAACTTGATGGACGGTTCAACTAAGGTTGATCATGCTCAGCACTGTCGAGACTTTACCCAAAGGATGAAAGACATTGTTACGCCGGAATATTTAGAAAAGGTATGTCACCATTATCAACACAGCAATGGCTTTTTTGCTGAACGAAAGCAGGTCGCACTATTTAGACGCTCAGATTCTATCGCCTTTGTGTGGAAGCAAGCGTATACCATTGCGAAAGGCGAGTTTGTGGCTGAAATGGTGTTGGTTGAAGAAGACGGACGCTATTTAGTTGATCATGTGATGGTCTTTTAAAGAGAGGACTTTCTATTTGTTAGATGATTTTAAGTGTCGAGATAGAACATTATCTGACACTTTAAAAATCAAACAAGTAATCGCTGATCTGATCCGCTAACCAATTCATACCAGGGTGTTCTGCCATACCTGCAGCGGTAAACATACAGTAGTCCTCTTGAGTCAGGCCATAAGTGTGCTTGATCACCGCTAGCTCTTGTTCACGCAATAAATGGCGAATCAATGGTTCTGGCATTACGCCCCACGCCTCTTCACGCAAAATTGTATCCAACATGAAGTCGAAGCTAGAGAAGCCAATATAACGGCGAGAGAAGGGCTCAAGCTCAGGATTATCCTTCTCATTGAGATAAACCATGGTCGCTTGCATCGAATTTCTCAATACTTCATCCGACACTCGTCGCATCGCACTCAGATCATGTCCTTTCTTACACACAGACATCATTCGAATCTTACCAAGTGGATTGTAGATAATTCTTGGGTCATCGACACGTTCGTAATCGACGCCAAATGCGAAGTCGACTTGCTGAGTTTCAACCAAGTTAGCTAAGTCGCCGCTTGACGCGAGAACAAAGTTGAATGAGGTAGAAGGGTACTTGTTATTTAAGGCGTGAGATAAATCCTGCCACATTCCGTCGGGTAGGGAGTCATCTCGTGCAATCCAAATTTCCGCGTTAAATTCGCCTGAAACATGCAAGCAGGTCTGTTTAATACGCGCTGCTGTCACCAACAAGCCTTCGCAGTCTTTGTAAATGGCTTTGCCCGCTTCAGAAAGTTCAACGTGGTTTCCGCTGCGTACGAACAGCTCGACATCTAACTCTTTTTCCAAGGCTTTAATCGACATGCTGAGTTTGGTTCGGTTGCATTCTAGCTGGCGTGCCGCTTCAGACACTGATCCTAAATCAGCAACAGAACAAAAGGCTTGGACTTGAGAAAGGTTCATTTCATTTCCATATTGAGCGAGGGTCGGTGCATATTATCTGAATATTGTGCTGACTATCTTAGAAATAGTCCATCTTTGCATGATAACTCTATGACGAATTGACTAATTTGGTTTATTCTGGGGAAGTTCCGAACCTACAAGAAGTAAAGATGGAGGCCATGATGGCGAAACAATGGGACGAGTACGCCGTTGATTGGGATAAAGATCCCGCGACCGCAGTATTCACACAGTCCGTATTTGACCAGTTAACACCGCTCGTTGATTTAAACGGAACCCGTGTCCTTGATTTTGGTTGTGGTACAGGATTACTCAGCCAGAAAATATCTCCTTTAGCAAAAGAGATCATCGCACTAGATATCTCTGAAGGGATGATTGAAGAGTTAGATAAGAAAGAGTTACCCAATGTTGAACCGGTTGTTGATCTTTTATCGCGCGGGCTTGCAGCGCAGCATCCAGCATTCAGAAACCAGTTTGACCTAGTGGTAGCCTCTTCGGTGTGTGGTTTTATCCCGAACCTACAAGACACAGTCAGTCTGATTTACACGCTGCTTGAAAATGACGGCACGTTTGTACACTGGGATTGGTACTTAGAGAACGACAGCGAAGACTACGGTGTAAGCCAACAGCGCTCAGAGAATGTATTGAGTGCAGCTGGCTTTGCAGTGGTTGAAGTATCAACGCCGTTCTCGATCAACACTCCACAAGGAGAGTTAAAGGTATTGATGGGTGTTGGACGCAAACAAGTGCTTCCTCATCTGTAATCGTGTGTATGCCTAGAGCTAGCCTCGGTAATGCTCATCTAAAATAACGAAACCCACATCAACGATCTTAAGGTCAGTTATGTGGGTTTTCTATTTTTAGTCGTTTGTGTTTCAAACAGGCGAGCCAGTGAGTACTTTTCAATATCTTCAGTATCACTATCACTATCACTATCAACGCCAACACTGGCTTCTTTCTTCCCATTTCGCTTATAGATAAGCTAATTTCCGGCAATTAACAAATTACTCATTTCCATTTTGGAAATATAGTCTTGCATACATTTCATTAGTGGAAATGTAACAGTGAGATATAAAATAAGCCCATAATAATATTAAGGGTTTCATCATGAGCCACCAACCTGCTTCTCCACAACTTTCAGAGCAACAACAACGCTTTAGCAATATCATTTCAGATGCCCACCTGTCTCCAAAGCAGAAGTCGAGTTATCTTGCCTTAGAAGCTGAAGCAAGCTTGCCGTACATGCCGGTAAGCAACGAAGTAGAGCAAGCCCTACAACAAGGTGTGCTATGTGACATGTTTGAAGGGCATGCACCATTTAAGCCGCGCTATGTACTTCCAGACTATTCTAAATACTTACATCAAGGCTCAAAGTATTTAGAGCTTAGCGCGGCCACTAATTTCGATGAAGCATTGAACATGCTTACCATCCTTTACCACCATGTTCCGTCTGTGACATCAATTCCGGTATACCTAGGTCAGTTGGATGATGTACTGATGCCATTTGTTGGCGACTTGACGGATGAGCAGGTATATCAAAAGCTTAAGTTGTTCTGGATTATGCTGGACCGCACACTGCCAGATGCCTTTATGCATGTGAATATCGGCCCGACCGACAACATTGTGTGTCGTACGATTTTGCGCGTAGACGCTGAACTGAAGCAGATCGCACCAAACCTAACCTTTATGTACGACCCTGCTGTGACACCTGATGATCTACTTCGTCATGCGGCAAGCAATATCTGCGAGTGCAGTAAACCTCATATCGCAAACTATCCAGCGCATGCCGAGGCTTACGGCGACAAGCGTTTTGGTATTGTGAGCTGCTATAACTCTTTGCCTTTAGCGGGCGGTTCAAACACCTTGGTGCGTATGAACCTCAAGCAAGTGGCGTTGAAGTCTGAGGACAGTGCTGATTTCTTACAACAAGTATTGCCGAATTACAGTGGCAT